>JAUVRS010000033.1 GCA_030597505.1 Desulfobacteraceae bacterium | reverse complement strand
AATCTGACACTTTTCTAGTAAATACGCATATAAGATGTAGTCTGAAGACGAGAATGGAACCTTGAACCCCTGAACCCCACGGCGCCCGAACTTATTGAGAACTTACGTTTTTTGTTGTCAAAGGCTTGTTTTTTGGCTTAAAATAAAACAGATATGTTTCTGAGCTGAAATTGCCCCGGTTTGACCCTGGAGACATCAAACATAGTTGACGGGAGAGCCAAAAACCACCAGACCGGGCCATGAGTGAAGGCCTAATAAAAGAGAAGAAGAAGCCGGCAGCGGAGAAGCGGCCGGAACCGGAAAAAGATCATGCCCATGGGAAATGATGCCTGGTTTGCCAAAATAGGGGACAAGGAGTTAAAGAAATTTGAGGGGTATTGACCACGGCTTGAGAGGCGGAAGGGAAAAAATGAAAGGTAAAAAGGTCATTGTCGGTGTCAGCGGGGGAATTGCCGCTTATAAAGTGGCGGAACTGGTCAGGCTTTTTGTAAAGGCAGATGTCCACACCCGGGTGGCCATGACGTCAAATGCCACCCGGTTTGTATCTCCCCTCACCTTTGAAGCCCTTTCGGGGAACAAGGTCGTCTCGAACATGTTTGACCAGGCAGGGACGGTTATGGACCATATTTCCTGGGGCCAGGAGTCCGACCTGATAATCATTGCACCCGCCACGGCCAATTTTATTGCCAAATTGACGCATGGCATCGGCGACGATTTTCTCTCCACCATGGTGCTTGCAGCCACCGCCAGGGTACTGGTTTGCCCTTCCATGAACAGCCAAATGTTTGCAAACCCCTCTGTCCAAGACAACCTGAGGCTGCTCCGGGAAAGGGCAATTACCGTAATGGAACCCGGGGAGGGGTCACTGGCCTGCAACACCGAAGGTCCTGGAAGGCTTCGGGAGCCGGAGGAGATTATGGAACTGGCCAGCATCCTTATGAGCCCCCAGGATCTCTCGGGTCTGAAAGTTCTTGTGACTGCCGGCCCTACGATTGAGCCTATAGACCCAGTCAGACATATTACCAACAGGTCCTCAGGAAAGATGGGATATGCCCTTGCAAGGGCTGCAAAACAAAGGGGGGCCTCTGTAATTCTTGTGAGCGGGCCCACATCCTTAAAACCGCCGTTTGGCGTTGATTTTTACGGGGTAAGGACGGCAGAGGAAATGAGAAAGGCCGTTTTTGAAAATCGCTCCGGATGTGACATGTTTATCAAAGCAGCCGCAGTATCTGATTATAGACCGCGTCAAAGCGCGAAACAAAAGATAAAAAAAGGCAAGGATACCGTGTCACTCGAATTGGTCAGGACACATGATATTCTTGCAGAATTGGGAGATGCCAAGAAAAAGTCCCCTTGTGTCCTGGTTGGGTTTGCAGCCGAGACGGAGCACCTTCTCGCCAATGCCAAAGAAAAATTGAGATCAAAAAACCTTGATATGATTGTTGCCAATGATGTTTCAGGGGATGACGCGGGGTTTGAGGCCGACACCAACAGGGTCAAGCTGATTTATGGGGATGGGCAGGTGGAAGATTTACCTCTGATGACAAAAGACCAGGTGGCTCATTTGATCCTGAAAAGGGCAAAACACTTTCTGGAAGGCGGCATGTCTTGAGGACAAGATCAGAGATTACCGAGATCTTCAGCCATTTGGGAAAACAGCTTGAGGCTCACAGAGAGATGGGGCTCGAGCCACCCCCCCTTTCGGATGAGACGCTACGTTATCTTGAGGTCGCGGAACCGGGAATCGATTACATGCCTGCCAAAAAATCTTACCCGCCTGACGATCCCCCGGACCAGGGGAGGCAGCCGAACGCTCTAAAGGCATTAAGGAGTTCTATTGGGGAGTGCCGGCGATGCAAACTTCACGAAAACAGAACCCGGCTGGTATTTGGAGAGGGTTCTTCTCAGGCTCAATTGGTCTTTGTGGGGGAAGGCCCTGGCCAGGAAGAGGATAGGACCGGACGGCCTTTTGTGGGGGAGGCAGGAAAACTTCTTACCCGGATCATTGAAAACGGGATGGGGCTGAGCAGAAAAGATGTCTATATCTGTAATGTGGTAAAATGCCGTCCGCCCCGAAACCGTGATCCTGAAAAGGACGAAATGGAGACATGCATCCCTTTTCTGGAGAAGCAGATAGATATTATAAGGCCCAAGGTTATTTGTTCTCTTGGTCGCGTGGCCGCCCAGTGCCTTATCGACTCTGGATTTAAGATCAGCAAGGAGAGAGGCGCTTGGCAGTCTTATAAGGAAATACCGCTCATGCCCACCTTCCATCCAGCCTATCTCCTGAGATATCCCTCTGCAAAACAACAGGTCTGGGACGATATCCGGAAGGTCATGACCCGTTTGGGTCTGGAGGTAAATAAAAATGGCTAGGACACAAACCAACATTTTTTTCCGGGTCGTATTAATAGGGCTCGTTGCCTCTGCAATTCTGATTCCCGGGGCACCTGCTTCTGTCCTGGCCGGCAATGAAGTCATAATTATTGAACTTGAAGGCCCTATCAATCCTGGAACTGCTCTGTACGTGGTAAGGGGTCTTGAGGAGGCAAAGAAACAAGGGGCAAAGATCTGTATAGCACGCCTTGATACCCCCGGGGGACTTGCATCCTCCATGCGTACAATCGTCAAGGCCATACTGAACTCACCGGTCCCGGTGGCCGTGTTTGTGGGGCCCAAGGGGGCCGGGGCTGCCTCGGCAGGGGTTATGGTCACGATTGCCGGTCATATTGCCGCCATGGCACCCGGCACTAACATCGGTGCGGCCCATCCGGTGACAGCTGGGGGCAAGGACATTGGGAAGACCATGTCCAAAAAGGTAGTGAATGATATGGCTGCCTACTCCCGCGGGATTGCTGAAGACAGGGGTAGAAATGGAGAGTGGGTGGAGAGGGCCATCCGTGAGAGTGTTTCCATCACCGCGGAGGAGGCCGTCGAGAAAAACGTGGTTGATCTGGTGGCAAAAGACATAGACCAACTCATAGAAAAACTGGACGGAAAGGTGATCAGTCTGCCTGAAGGTAAGATAACCCTCAGGACCGCAGAGTTGAAAAAGAAATATTACCGACCCGGATTTCGCGACAAGATACTAAAGGTTATAAGCGATCCAAACATCGCTTATATCCTGATGATGATCGGGCTTGCCGGGCTCTACTTTGAACTCTCTCAGCCGGGGGCAATTTTTCCGGGTGTGATAGGGGGGATATCTCTCATCCTGGCCTTTTTTTCCTTTCAGACCCTTCCGGTTAACTATGCCGGTCTACTGCTGATTGCCCTGGCCATCATATTTTTTATAGCCGAGATCAAGGTGACCAGCTATGGGGTCCTCTCCATCGGGGGTTTGGTTTCTCTGACCTTGGGGTCTATCATGCTGTTTGAAGATGTGGGGGTATCCTTGAAGGTGATGATGCCCACCATTCTCTTGGTGGGGGGGTTTTTTGTTGTTGTGGCGGGTCTCGCATTTAGGGCCCATCGAATAAAACCCAGGCTGGGGATGGAAGGCCTTTTAGGGGAAACGGGTGCGGTGACGGAGTTGATCGACCCCGAAGGGCTTATTTTTGTTCACGGTGAGTACTGGCGGACAAAGGCAAACGAAAGGATTGAGCCCGGAGAGAAGGTGGTGGTTACGGGTGTGGAAGGGTTGACGTTGGAGGTAAGGAAAATCAGCAATCAGGCAACTTAGAAAAGGGGGGCAAGATGTTCTATATTCTGGCAATAGCGCTTATAGTGTTTTTCCTGGCATCAGCCATCAAAGTTCTCAAGGAGTATGAACGTGGCGTGATTTTCCGTCTGGGCCGTATCATCCCGGCCAAGGGACCAGGCCTGATTATCCTCATCCCGGTCATCGATAGAATGGTCAAGGTGAGTCTGCGTCTGGTGGCCATGGATGTCCCGTCCCAGGATGTGATTACCCGAGACAACGTCTCGGTCAAGGTGAATGCAGTGGTCTACTTTCGGGTCATGGATTCTACCAAGGCAACCATTGAGGTGGAGAACTACCTTTTTGCCACATCGCAACTGGCACAGACTACCTTGCGGAGCGTTTGCGGGCAGGTTGAACTTGACGAGCTGCTTGCTGAAAGGGATAAGATCAACACCCAGTTGCAGGGCATCCTGGATAAACACACGGACCCGTGGGGGATAAAGGTTGCAACTGTTGAGGTCAAACATATTGACCTTCCACAAGAGATGCAGCGGGCCATGGCCAAACAGGCAGAGGCCGAGAGGGAACGGAGGGCCAAAGTCATAAATGCGGAAGGTGAATACCAGGCCGCTAATAAGCTGACCGAGGCTGCGGGTATTATCCATGAATACCCCGAGGCCTTGCAGCTGAGATACCTCCAGACCATGAGGGAGATATCTTCAGAGAGTAATACAACAACGTTCTTCCCAGTACCTATTGATCTTTTGACGCTTTTCGTCCGAAAAACGGACTAGCATGGGGGCACAAGACTCGACTGAGAGAAAGAAATAATAGGAGGCAATCGTATGGAAGATGAAATAAAAAAGGAAGAAAAGGAAGAGGAGAAACAAGAAGAAAGACCCCTGGATAAAATGATAGTCAAAGAATTGAGGGAGATTGCCCTGGAAATCCCGGAAACCACCGGGGTCCATGCCATGAAAAAGGATGAGCTTCTGTCTCTTATCAAGAAACATAGAGGAATCGAAGATAAAGCGGATAAAGCACCCGCCGAGGGGCGCAAAGAAAAGAGAGTCAAAGTTGTGCTGGATGCAAAGGCATTAAAGGGGAAAATCATCCAACTAAGGGAACAAAAGGCGACGGCCCGGGGACAAGGGGACAAAAAAAAGATCGCTATGCTGCGCCGTCGTATCGGCCGGCTAAAAAAACAAACCCGAAAGATCGCTAGAGCTTAGGGTTGCTTCAGTTTTGAGCAGGTCTCCGGGAGCATTGTCCCCAGAGGCCTGCTTTTGCTTTGTGATGTCTCCAAAAAACTCCAAAAAGCCAAAAAAGAGCCACCTGACCCAAACTGTAGCCGTTATCCCTGCTGCGGGGTCTGGAACCCGCATGGGAAGCGATCGGGCCAAGCAGTTCCTGGACCTTGATGGTATGCCGCTCCTGGCTGTAACCCTAAAGACTTTTCAGTCTTGTCCCCATGTGAATGCCATCATCCTGGTGGTGCCTCCGGCGGATGTGGATAAATGCCGGAAAGAGATTGTTGAGAGATTCAGGCTGGATAAGGTCATTGAAGTGGTTCCGGGCGGAAAAAGACGCCAGGACTCCGTCAGATTGGGTCTTGAGGCCGCAAACGAGGGGTACGGGCTGGCGGTTATACATGATGGTGTTCGTCCGCTGATTGACAAAGACTTTATAGGAAGGGTTGTTACGGCGGCCAGGACCCACCGTGCCGTAATTACTGGAGTCCCTGTTAAAGAAACTATCAAAGAGGTGAACAGCCGGCGAGAGGTTGTTAATACACTGGACAGGGGGAGGCTATGGCTGATACAAACCCCTCAGGTCTTTCGTTATGAGGATATCCTGACTGCTCACCGGGAGGCCCTTCGCAAGGGGTGGGAAGAGGCCACCGATGACTCCCTTCTTATAGAGAAAATTGGGATCCCGGTTAAAATGGTAGAGGGTTTGGAGAAAAATATAAAGGTTACCACTCCGTATGACCTCCAGGTGGCCAGATTTTTGTTAAGACAGAACTAACATCTGGAGGAAAACCATTTTTGATAGGACGACAATGATCTTGAAAATAGGCACTAGAGGCAGCAAGCTGGCCCTGACACAGAGCCACTGGGTCAAAGAAAAGATAGAGAAGAAACATTCCCATATCCAGGTTGAACTGGTTAGGATCAAGACGACGGGTGACAAAATTCTGGATTCGCCATTGAGCGAGATCGGTGGAAAGGGGTTGTTTGTAAAGGAGATCGAAGATGCCCTCCTTGAAAAACGTGTGGATATGGCTGTTCACAGTGTGAAGGATGTTCCGGCGGAATTGCCGGGACCTCTTATGGTTTCTGTCTTTCCTGAACGGGAAGACCCCCATGATGCGCTTCTTTCCAGGGACAATCTGACCTTGGATAGCCTGCCCCCGGGCGCGAGGGTGGGTACCAGCAGTCTGAGAAGGATAACCCAGTTGCTATATATCCGCCCTGATCTGGACACCGTGCCGGTGAGAGGAAACGTTGATACCCGAATCCGAAAACTGGAATCCGGCGAATTTCATGCGATTATTTTGGCCGTGGCTGGCCTGAAGCGCCTCGGGCTCGCCTCACGGATAGACGAAAGGCTTTCATCACAGCAACTCATGCCTGCAATCGGTCAGGGAGCCCTCGGGTTGGAGGTGAGGCGGGAGGATCAAAAGACCATGGATCTGATAAGTTTTCTGAATCATGGCCCCACCGAAATGACCGTAAGGGCGGAAAGGGCATTTTTGAAGGAACTGGAAGGGGGCTGTCAGGTCCCCATTGCCGCCATTGGGAGCTTGAACGACGAAAAACTTTATCTGAGGGGAATGGTGGCCAATCTGGATGGGACAGAGATTCTCAAGGATGAAATCACTGGCAAAAAGGACAAGGCTGAAGAGTTGGGGATCACGCTGGCCAAAAGATTACTCGACGCCGGAGGCAGGGAGATCCTGAGGGATATTTACAAGAAAATATGATATTATATACCGGATGAAAGGTTCGGAGCCAAAGAATGGGACAAGATAAGAAAGGCAAAATATATCTGGTGGGGGCGGGTCCAGGGGACCCCGGCCTTCTGACAATCAAAGCAAGGGAGTGCCTCTCCCTTGCTGACGTAATTATTTACGATAACCTGGCCAACAGGGTCTTTCTTCAATATGCCCGAGACCAGGCGGAATTGATTTATGTTGGCAAAAAGGGCGGGTGCCATACCATGAGCCAAGACGGGATCAATTCTTTGATCGTTGAACGGGCCCATCAGGGACAGATAGTGGTCAGACTCAAGGGAGGTGACCCCTTTATCTTTGGCAGAGGCGGTGAAGAGGCCCAGGAATTGGTAATGGCCGGCGTGGATTTTGAGGTGGTGCCAGGGATTACTTCCGCAATCGCTGTGCCGGCTTACGCCGGTATACCGCTCACACACAGGGATTACACATCCACAGTGGCCTTTGTTACAGGACACGAAGACCCCACCAAAGAGAAAACAGATATAAAATGGGATAAACTCGCCACAGGTGTGGGAACGCTTGTTTTTCTTATGGGTATCGGGAATTTATCAAAAATCGCCAAGCGTCTTATGGACCACGGACGGTCACCGGACACTCCCACCGCCTTGATTAGAAGAGGGACGGTGGCCGCACAACGAACCCTGGTGGGACCCCTTGGGGATATTGGCGATCTTGCAAAGAAAAATAATGTGACACCACCGGGTATCATCGTGGTTGGTGACGTGGTCCGCCTCAGAGAACAGCTCGATTGGTTTGAGACAAAACCACTTTTTGGAAAACGGATTGTGGTCACCAGGGCCCGGGAACAGGCCAGCGGATTCCTCAAGAGTCTGGCGCAACTGGGCGCCGAGTGCATAGAGTTTCCGACCATTGAGGTGGTGCCTCCTGAGAGTTGGGATGAGCTGGATAGTGCAATCAGGGACCTGGAGAGCTACCAATGGCTGGTCTTTACATCTGTAAATGGCGTAAAATATTTTCTCAAGCGGTTGGGAGACCTGGGAAAGGACATACGGGACCTCAAGGGGTTAAAGATCGGCGCAATCGGTCCAAAGACGGCCGAATGCTGGCATCAACTGGGGATCAGGCCTGACTTGGTGCCCGGCGAGTATCGGGCTGAGGCGGTGGTGGAATGTTTTAGAGAAAAAGGTGCTGGTGAGGGAACCAACATTCTCATTCCCAGGGCAGCCAAGGCAAGAGAGGTCCTACCCGACGAGCTGAAAAAGATGGGGGCCAGGGTAGATGTAGTCCCTGCTTACCAAACCGTCAGACCCGCAAAAGACACCGCGCGGGTGAAAAAAATGCTTGAAAACGGGGACATAGACATCGTGACTTTTACCAGTTCATCCACGGTCACAAATTTTGTGGAGATGTTTGAGGCGGGAAAAGAGCAGATGTTGAAATGGATGGAACCTGTCGTTGTGGCCTGTATTGGACCGATCACTGCAAAAACAGCTCAAGAAAACGGTCTTTCTGTAAGTTTAACCCCCCAGGAATACACCGTCGAGGCCCTTACAGATTCCATTGTAGGGTATGTTGACTCACATTGAGTTAAGGGATTCAAGATTTTCCAGATCAAGCAAGAGTGACAGCTCACCATTTTCCCCGATCCCTACTCCGGAAAAAATTCCTGTCTTTGCCAGCAGCTCGCCTGCACGGGTAACCATGATTGGCTTATTGCCCATAACGGTGTCGACAACCAACTGAACCTGTCTACTCTGTTCCGACGGCAAGACATGGGGATCAAAACCATTGATGTCGGCACCCTCCCCGGGACGTGCAACCTGAAGGACATAAAAATATTTGTTCCCATTGGGCTTGAGACCCAACAGGGGCCTGAGGTCACGAAATGTGCTTTTATCTTCGGGTAAGGGGGCTTCCCACTTCTCGATGGATGCAACATATACAGTCGGGATGGAAAAGGAATATTTACCTATCGTGAATGAAACTGCGTAAATAACCGAAAGAAGCAGGGGCAGTTTTATTATGAATTCAGTCCCCTTGGAAGGCTGTGAACGGATAGACATGGAACCGCCCAGAGACTCTATGGCCTGAGAAACTACACTCATCCCTATTCCTCTGCCGGCCATGTCTGAGACCTTGTCCACTGAGGAGAAATCGGGGCTGAGAATAGTGTTGAAAAACTCGCCCTCAGGCATTTCCTCTATCTCCTTTTCTGTCAGGGACATCTTCTCCTTTAGATAGTTGATGATAGCCGACCTGTTCAGGCCCCGGCCATCGTCTCGTATTTTTAGGACAAGTACATCTTTTTCGCGGATTGCCTCCAACGTGATTTTACCTTCGCCTGGTTTTCCACCCCTCACACGCTCCTCGCGGGATTCAATCCCGTGGGCTATGGCATTTCTAAAGAGATGGATAAAAGGCTCTCTGAGGCGATCCATAAGTGCTATATCCGCTTGAACTTCTCCCCCAATAACTTCGATCGTTACTTCTTTATTATGTTGTTTGGCCAAATCCCTCAGGGGCTTTGAAAAGAGCAGCACAAAGTCCTCCACCGGCACAAGCCGCAGTTGGGCAAGTCGAAAGTAAAGGCCCTTTAGCATGGATTTGTAGTGATCAATCCAGTTCTTCAAACCTGCCGATTGTTTTGACAGCGGAGGGAGGGTGTTTTCCAGCAAGAGTATTTCCTGGGAAAGCCCGAGAAGTTCCTCAATTATCGTATATTTCACCCGGACTTGGTCAATTTTTGATGGGACGGAAAGGTGAGTTTGATAGGGTGAGGTTTCAGAAGGGAGCTCCTCGGGCAGTTCCTCCGGGCCTTTTTTGAACCTTGAGGTCAGTTTCTCATACCATTCCTGGTTTGCCAGGGGGTCGGCGTCATCCTTTTTTGCTACCAGGGTCTTGAGCAGTTCGGTTCCGTCAAAAATCAACTGGACGGCGTTGGGTGAACTTGGCTTGGCACCTTCTTGAAATTGTTTGCACCAATCCTCAATCAGGTGGGCCATTTGAGTGATTCTATCCAGACTCAGTGCCCTGGCCATTCCTTTGATAGAATGAATCTTTCCGTGAATTTCACCCCACAGCTTGTGATTGTCGAAATCCTTTTCCACCCGCATCAAAAGCGTATCCAGTTCGGTGAGATATTTTTCTGATTCCAGAGTGAAGATTTTTTTATACTTTTCGATATCCATAAGAAAGTCCGGACAACATTTCCCAGATATGGTCAGGGGCGATCAGATGAATATTGTGTTCTTTGTGAAGATAAACCCCCTTTTCTCCGTTGTCATCTGTGATCCAGGTCACCCCAAGGATGTTATCAGGAACCAGGGCCAGTCTTTTCTGGGACCACTTTAAAAGGATGGCCCGATAATGCCCGCCGTCTTCCCTCGCCTTTAAACCCTGTTTCTGTCCCAGAAGACCCCCGGCGTCAATAACATCAAACAGCTCTCCCCTGTAAAACAAAAGACCCAAATGACAAACCGGGAGGAATGGGACAGGCGTTATGGCGGCTTCATCCACCACTCGGTAGACATGTCGGGCCTCAATCCCAAAGTAACTGTCCTCTGCCGTAAATGTAAAACACTCCATTTTCAAAACTATTTAACCCTAAAACGTTGTTGAGCATCCATCATCTTCTCCGAAAGCTCGCCCAAAGAATTAATTGCATCGACAATTTCCCTTATGTCTTCTTCTTGATCCTTGGTTCCTATGGTCGTCTTCTGAGTGGAGACAAAATTTTCGTGGGCCAGCCTGGATAGGTTCTGAAGGTGACTGAGCAAACCCCTCATCTGTTTTGCTTGACTAGCCGTCCCTTCCTCCATGTTTTGAACTTCCACAGAAATGTCTTGGACTCCTGAAAAAGTCTCGGCAAATGTATCTACGATACCATGGATAATTTCATGACCGGTATTTATCCCTTCCTGGCTCTTTTGCAGGGAATTCAGCACTGCCTTGTTGTCTTCCAGAATGTCTTGGACTACATGTCTGATTTCATCCGAAGAGTCTTTGGAGTTTTCTGCCATACTTCTTATTTCGTTTGCTACAAGGGCGAAGCCTTTACCCAACTCACCCGCTCGTGTTGCCTCAATAGATGCGTTAAGGGATAAGAGCTCGGTCTTTTGTGCAATTTCATTCAATACTTTCATGACCAGTTTGATCTTTTCAATCTTGTTGGCCAACCTATAGATGGGCTCAGTATACCCCGCCATCTGTTTAAGGACTCCGTCCAGGTGTCGTATGGTTTTGCGTGCATTGGCCTCTCCTATTTCAGTCTTATCCCTTGCCTTGTTGATCTTGGCAACCGTTTTGGCCGACTGGGTGACTATTCGATCCATCTCCTCTAATCCGTTTTCGACCCTTATAGTCGTTTCCTGAACAATACGGGTCTGTTCCTCCGAACTCTTAGCGATAGCCCTTGAAGACTCATCTATCTGCCTGCTGTTTTTCAAAACCTTCTTCGCCAGACCTGTGAGACTTGGATTGGTTTCCTGTATCCGGACAGAAACCTTCTGCATGTCAAGTATCATGTCCCTGAGATTACCGAGCATGACCGAAAAGATTTCTTCAAGATCGCGGAGTTCATCTTGAGATAGCAATGGGATGTCTTTCGAAAGATCACCCTTGCTTATCTCTCTCGCAACGTTGCTGAGACTGTTGAGTCTCCTGGTAAACGATCTGGAGAAAAGGCCACCAAAAATGATTCCAGCTATCATTGCAAGGGCACTTGAGATCGCCTGTGCAAGATAGAAATCATCCGTGAGTCTATTGACAACACCAACCACCAGCATCACGATAAAGAGTAAGGCCAGAAAACTGAGAATAAATTTATTTTTTATACTTGTTCTGCCCATTGATCTGAATCCTCCATGGCTATTATCCATCCCGCAGCCTTGCCATTCACCCTAAGAGCCGAAACGATAACCCGTATCTCTTGATCATTTAGGGTAGTTATAAAAACAAGCTTTTTCAGGATTCGGTTGTTAATTATCTCTTTGAGTGTCTTGATCAGCTTGTCTCGATCTTTAGACGGGAACAGGCTTGTTATAGGCTGATTCAACAGCGTCTCAAGCGATTTACCTATTATTTCAAGGGCGATCGGATTGGCCAAAAAAATCCTCGCGTCCTTGTCGATGACTACAATTCCCACCCCAATGCTTTCAACGATTGCCCGTTGAAATTTTGCGTTTTCAATCAATTCCCCGGTAACCTGTCTTGGATAGAGTTTGCCGGGTTCCACTAAAATATTGTCTTTCTCGTCCGGGAATGGTTTTTTCTCCATCCTGTCCAGAAGGGTATTGACATGTTCAGTCATTATTTCCATGGGCCCTTTTATAAGATAGTAGTCAGCCCCAATATCCCCCATATCATCCATCTGTTCAACAAGCGTCGCTGACATGATTATGATGGGGAAACTGGCTTCGGGATATTTTTTCCGTACGAATCCGATAAACTGCTTTCCGTCTATTTTGGGCATTATCAAATCACAAAAGACAAAATCGAAGGTTCCCACCTCCAGTTTCGAAATGCCCTCTTTTCCATCGTAGCTCTTGACAACCTCATATCCTCTGGTTTCAAATAACTCCGTTAAGAATTCCACAAAGAAAAAATCATTGTCTATAACTAAGACTTTTTTGGACATTTTTGTCTCCTACCTATGGGTTGATTCGGTTTTAACACCAGGCGGAGTTGGGAATGGACGTAAGCGCAAGCGGGCATGGCGTCAAAAACAGATCCCCCATACGATGTGGAATCATTCCACACAAACTCGGCGTATTTCCGAAACATCCGTCAGCCCCCGGAACACTTTTCGAATACCGTCTTGCTTTAAGGTGGTCGTTCCTTCCTTTTCAGCCTGTTTAGAAATTTCCTCGGTGGTTGCACTGCTTTTTATCAAACCTTTTATTTGAGGGGTCCCCCCGATCAGTTGATGGATTCCCATACGACCTTTGTAACCGGTTCCGGAGCATTTTTCACATCCTCCGGGGCGATAGAGCTTAAGTTCAGGCGAGTATTTTATCCCTGTGGCTTCAAAGCCTTCCTTGCCGTATTCGGTGGCAATTTCTTCAAACTCCTCCTCTGAAGGATGATATTCCTTCCGGCAATCGACGCAAAGCCTCCTGGCGAGCCTCTGGGCCAACACGCACAAAAATGCGTCGGAAAAATTGATGGGGTTTAGCCCCATATCCAGTAACCTTGTCACTGTTTCGGGGGCACTATTGGTATGGAGGGTAGAAAAGACGAGATGACCGGTCAGGGAGGCCTCAATTCCAATGGCGGCGGTTTCACGATCCCGCATCTCACCGATCATAATAACATCAGGGTCTGCCCTCAAAAAAGAACGCATGACACGGGCAAAATCAAGGCCAATTTTGGGTTTCACTTCCACCTGACGCAGCCCGGTCTGGGTGATCTCAACGGGGTCTTCAACTGTCCAGATCTTGATGGCCGGGGTGTTGATATGCCCCAGGGCCGAGTGAAGTGTGGTTGTCTTTCCTGAACCCGTAGGGCCTACTGCCAGTATAAGCCCATAGGGCGTTGAAATGGCCTTTTCAAGAACCTTGAGATTCCGCTCAGTCAACCCCATCTGATTGATCTTCATTGCACCGGCACTGGCCAGAATTCTCAACACGGCATCCTCATACCCGCCGGTGGTAGGGAGGGTGGCCAATCGAAGTTCAAAGTGGGGAACCCCTTTCCGTTTGAATTTTATCTTGCCATCCTGAGGCAAGCGTCTTTCAGCGATATCCAGGCCCGCCATGACCTTTATCCTCGAAACTAAGGGTCTGGCCATTGAATTGGGTACCTGCACATAATCCTGGCACACACCATCCAATCGAAAACGGATGCCGGTCCTTCCTGAAATCGGAGAAGGCTCTATGTGAATATCCGAGGCATCCTGCCGGTAGGCAGTTATGATAATTTGATCAACGAGCTTGACTATCTGGCTGGAGTCCTCATCAGGTGCGTCATCCGATTCGTCTTCTATCTCTACCTCTTCCTCAAAGGAGATGTCCGGGAGCGAGTCCAGTACATCAATCATTTCTTCAACGGGCTCTTCCTTTTTTCTATCAAAGAAATGTTGAATGTATAGGTCTATATCTTCTTTTATCCCTACGGACAGCAGTATCTTTTTAGTCTTTATCAGACCTCTAATCAGCCCCGTTCTTCTCATGTCACGCGGATCATCGATCAATATCTCAACGCCCTCTTTTCCCCATTTCAGCGGTATCCAGACATCGTGTGAAAGAAACGATTTCTTAAGGTTATTTATAAGTTCGACAGGGATTGGGGCTCTGGGATCAAAGCTCTTAAAGGGGCAACCATAATAACTTGATAATGTTTTCCCGATGTTTTCTTTGCTGATTTTGAATTGGTCAATCAGGACAAATTCCACACTTTTTCTAGTTTTCTTTGAAATGGCCAATGCCTTTTGCAACTGATCAGCAGTTACAATTTTTTGCGTAAGAAGGTAGTCGTATTTTGACGCAGGAGATGAACTGGAGGCTATCCGATGGAGTCTATCCCTGATTTCCTTGTTCCCAGGATCGATGGCTGATGCAGCCTTATATAAATCAGCGGCAAGGTCTTTATGACCCCTTTTTTCCATTTCCGTTCCGAGAAAAAATTTGATCTGAGCCCTCTCAGGCTCAGAAGATCTGCGTTTT
>JAUVRS010000308.1 GCA_030597505.1 Desulfobacteraceae bacterium | reverse complement strand
GGTTTTGACGAAAGCACGGAGAAGCCAATAAGGGTTCATTAGGAGAAAACCCCAAATATCAGCCACTGCAAAAGTGAAAAGTAAATCCCCTTTGAGAGAGCGCCTGCAAGAAACACCCGAACCCCACTCCGGATATCCTATTATTTCTCCTGGGCTTATAGAGAAGTTACGAGGTTTTGAGTTTGGAGCAGAACATAGATTTACAGAGCGCTCGTGTCAAGAAAAAGGTGTTGGAGGTTTGTGGGACGGATCGAGAAGGGGCGATCACGGCGGGAAAACAACCGGGGACTTCGAAAGCTACGAATCACGTGGTACAACATCTTTTTTTGCCAGATAGTAATCGCCGGTTTCTGTCACTCCGACAATATAGCTGGCCACAAGATATTCAATTGCCTTGGGTCTGTAATCCTTCATGCCAACCCGAAACACAGACTGGTGTGAGTAGGGAAGCGTCACAGCAGAAGATGGGCCAAAGGCCCCTTTGTTTCGGAGGTCTGCAACAACTGACTTGTAGGCCAGTCCAGTCCGCCAGGTTTGATATTTTCTGGTCAGGACATAAACGATTATCAAAACGCAGATGCCAATAACGATCCGTTCGGCTTGAGACATTTTTTCTTGATCCTTTTTTTCTTACCAAATATACTCTTTACGTGTTTTGGGTTGGTTTCACATCCGGGTGCGGCGTTCCGAGACCCGCACGTCCTCTGATTCGAAAATTTGTCTAATTATCAGAGTTTGACGATAAATCCAAACTTTTTTATTCGTTGCGTAAGCCCTAAACCTGTAATGGAGGTAAATAATGATTCCTGAAATCAAGAAGATTCTTTACACCACAGACCTGTCAGAAAGCGCCCGTTATGCATTTGGATATGCGGTCAGCCTTGCCAATCGTTACGGGGCCGACCTCACGATTCTGCATGTGATGGAAGACCTCTCCGGAACCCAGGGCATGCTGGTCATAAATGCCATTGGTGAAAAAAAATGGTCGGAGATCAGAGACTCCAACAAAAAAGAGGTCCTGGACGTCCTCAAGGAGCGTGTCGAGCAATTCTGTGCGGAGGTGAGCGGGGAGCACCCTGAATGCCCCTTTCTGATAAACGAAATCGTTGTTACCACGGGAAACCCCGTTGAAGAGATTTTGAAACTGGCAGAGAAGAAGGAGAGCGATCTCCTGGTGATGGGTGCCCACGGGCACGGCATCCTGACCGGTGCAATGATAGGAAGCATCTCTAGGCGGGTGTTGAGGCGGTGCAAAAAACCGGTTCTGGTAATCCGCCTCCCCGGGGAGAAAAAAGACTAGTTCATTGACCCCTAAGTTCTGCTATTGATTTTGGCAACTTAGATCTGGGAAAATGCTGGGAAAAATCCGAAGCACGAAATACGAAATACGAAACAAATTCGAAATATGAATGTTCAAATGTTCAAAACAATAAACAAAATGATGTGGAAGGTGCCGCTGGTCCTATAGCTTAATATACTGTTTTTATTATGGTTTTAGAAATTTAGATTTTGGTTATTAGAATTTGTTTCGAGTTTCGATATTAGGAATTCGGATTTCCCCGTCAAAAAACACCCGTAGAAACGTGTGACTTTGTGTTGATATCTCATGTTGCCATATGGGTTAGCAAAATTTATGAGACGGGGTACTAGACCCCGGACTTTCTTTCAATTTCCAGTCTTTTGAGTTCTTTTCGTATGATCTTACCGGTGGTGGTCATTGGGAGTTCTGTCACAAACTCGATTTCCCGGGGATATTCGTGCGCGGCTAACCTAACCTTAACAAATTTCTTGATATCCTCTTCAAGTTCCGGGCCGGGTGTGGCCTCGGGTTTGGGGATGATAAAGGCCTTTACAACCTCTGTCCGGAGTTCATCCGGGCTTCCCACAACGGCAACCATCCCGATTGATGGATGTTTTAAAAGACAGTCTTCTATCTCAGCGGGTCCGATGCGGTAGCCGGCGCTGGTGATCAGGTCGTCTTTTCTCCCTACAAACCAGAAATAGCCATCCTCATCCTTTTTGGCCAGATCTCCGGAAAGCCACCAATCATTCACAAATTTTTCTTCTGTGGCTTCCCGATTTTTCCAGTATTCAATACACATGACCGGGTCGGGTCGTTTGGTGCCGATCTCCCCCACGGTTCCCGGGGGCACCGGCATACCGGACTCGTTCACCACCTCCACCTGATGGCCGGGAATCGGTTTCCCCATGGATCCTGGCCTGATTTCCATTATTTCTGAACAGTTTCCCAAAACCAGATTGACTTCGGTTTGGCCATAGAATTCATTTATGGTCAACCCCATCACCTCTTTACCCCAATCCAGGAGTTCTTCTCCCAATGCCTCTCCGCCGCTGCCGATGGTTCGCATGGCATAGTCATGGCGACTCCGGGGATCTTTGACCTGACGCATCATTTTGAGGGCAGTCGGGGGCATAAACGCGTTTTTGATGCCATATTTGGCTATGAGATAAAATGCCTCCTCGGGATCAAATTTCTTGGCGCGGTGAGCCACCACCGGTGTTCCAAAATGCCAGCTAGGGAAGAGCACGTCCATAAAGCCGCCCATCCACGCCCAGTCGGCGGGGGTCCAGAAAAGATCATCTTCTTTTGGAAAGAAGTTGTGGGGGAACTGGATGCCCGGCAGGTGCCCGAGGAGCGTCCTGTGGGCATGAAATGCCCCTTTCGGGGGGCCGGTGGTGCCGGAGGTGTAACTGATAAATGCCGGGTCGTCCGCTTTTGTTCTGACGGGTTCAAACCGGGGAGATCCTTTCTCTACCAGATTCTCAAATTCCAAAACCCCTTCTCTTCCTTGGCCCCGGACCAGGACAACCACCTGGAGATTTGGCAGTTTGTCCCGTATCTCCATGATCTTCGGGAGGTTTCTATGGTCCGTGATAATGCCTCTGGTCTCGCTGTTTTCGAGCCGGTACTCCAGGGCCTCGGTACCGAATAAGGTGAACAGGGGGATTGCAATGGCACCCATTTTGTAAAGGGCAATATGCGAAATTCCTGCTTCAGGGGATTGGGGCAGCATGATCCCCACGCGATCTCCCCGCTCAATGCCGTGGGCCTTGAGACCATTGGCAAGCCTGTTTGACAGTCTCTTCAGGTCCCAGAAGGTGTACTGTTCTACCTGGCCCTTTTCATCTTCATAAATCAAGGCGAGTCGATATCTCTGGTGCGCCCACTTGTCACATATATCCACACCTATATTGAAGTATTCGGGGATGTCCCACTTGAACGAGTTGTAAACTTCATCATAGTTCTTACCGGGCTTCAACATATCAAAACCTCCTATGTAACTTTGTTATTTTACGAGTGCGGTTGCAGTCAGGAAATGAGCTGAGCAGTGCAACAACGATAATGAGACCCTGGACAGCCTCCAAGACAGTTCTTTACAATGTTCGTCT
>JAUVRS010000061.1 GCA_030597505.1 Desulfobacteraceae bacterium | reverse complement strand
TTGGATCTCTTTTCTGACGAGATCGGTGATGACCTCTTCATGGGTCGGTCCCAAACAGGCATCACGATTATGTCGGTCCTTGAACCGCAAGAGTTCTCGTCCGTAATACTCCCATCTGCCGCTTTCTTGCCAGAGCTCTCCGGGCTGAACCGCCGGCATCAGGAGTTCTATGGCACCCGCCCGATTCATCTCTTCCCTGATGATATTCTCCACTTTCTTTACGGACCTCAGACCCGTAGGGAGATATGTGTAAATGCCCGATGTCAGTTTTCTGATCATCCCGGCCCTGAGCATCAACTGGTGGCTGACCACCTCAGCGTCTGAAGGGACTTCCTTGTGCGTTGGAATAAAATAGCTGGAATATCGCATATAAACAAATGACTCCTCTCTCTTTCCCATGGAAAATATCCACAGGTTGGCAAACCAACAAATTTTCGAATTTATAAACTCATTTTAATTGGGTCGTTTCACCGGCCCAATTTTTTGACCTCTTTGATCAGGACTTCGGCCAGTTTGTCCTCTGATATTTTTCTTATAAGTTTACCTTGTTTAAAAAGAATCCCCTGACCGCGGCCGCCCGCAATCCCGATATCAGCCTCCTTTGCTTCCCCGGGGCCGTTTACCACACAACCCATTATGGCGATCTTTGGTGAAGCCTTGATATCTCCTAAGGCCTTTTCCACCTCTTCAACGAGCCCAAATAGATCTATTTCACATCGCCCACACGTTGGGCAGGAAATAATCTCTGGTCCCCGCTTTCTAAGTTCCAACGCCCTCAGGATTTCGTACGCGACCTTCATCTCCTCAATCGGGTCCCTGGTAAGTGAGACTCTAAAGGTATCGCCGATTCCATTGGCCAGGAGATATCCAATGCCCAATGTACTCTTTACGGTGCCCGATATGAGCGTTCCGGCCTCTGTCACACCCAGATGTAGCGGGTAATCGACCCTGTTACTCAGGAGTTCATATGCCCTTATGGTATTGATCACGTTTGAGGATTTCAACGAAATCTTTATGTTGTCAAACCCCAGGTCTTCAAAAAGCCCAACATGCGCCATGGCGCTCTCAACCATTGCCTCTGGTGACGGACTCCCATATTTCTTCAGGATCTCCCTTTGCAGTGACCCTGCATTGACCCCTATCCGAATAGGGACACCCACCTCCCGCGCACGCTCGACCACCTTCTCAATCGCCTTTTCGCTGCCGATATTCCCCGGATTTATCCTGAGTCCATCGGCGCCGGCGTCCAGGGCGCCGATAGCCAGACGGTGATCAAAGTGAATGTCTGCAATGAGGGGAACCTCGACCTCTGACTTGATCTTTTTAAAGGCATCAACAGCGGTCTTATCAAGAATTGCCAAACGAACAATTTCGCAACCTGCCTCGCGCAGTCTGTTAATTTGATCAACCGTTGAGGGGACATCCCTGGTGTCGGTGTTGGTCATTGACTGAACCGCCACAGGCGCCCCGTCTCCGATCGGGATCTGCCCCACATATATCCGGCGTGTCTTTTTTCGTTTTGATTCCATATTTTCCACGTTTATACGTTAATCATCCCAAAGAGGTTTATCGGCTATTTACAAAACAGTATTTCTGCAAAGATAGGGGCAGGCGAAGAAGGGTTGTCCGCCCACGTCGGGTGAGACTTTACAGAGAGGAAAACCGAGGTCAAGGGATTTAGTACAAAAACATTGGCTTCCCGCTTACATGCATAACCTTGGGTCGATATTCTTCCACGTCATAGAGCTCTCTTACATCCACCCGTTTTTGTCCACTTGTGATGGTACTCAGAGGAATATCGGTATAAATCCCCCGGTTCATGGCAACAAGACGTCCAAAAATGGACTTCAGAAAAAGATCAATGGCCATATTGGCAAAATTAACCGCCACCATAAGATCCAGTGAATCAGGGGCCCCGCTTCTCATAAGATAGGATAACTTTTGATTGAGGACATCTTCTCCGGTTAACCGCTTGAGGATTCCTCCAGCTGCCTCCCCTATGCCGCCAAGCCTCGAATGCCCGTATGCGTCCTCTTCACCTGACATCATCATTTCACCTCCGATCATCCGGGCGCCTTCGGAGACCGTAATCATTGCATAGTTCTTGGGATTGTTCTTTTTGTCCCTCAGGATCAACTCTGCAAGCCTTGCGGGATCAAAGGGGACTTCAGTGATAATCGCCCTGTCCACCCCCGCCAAATAGGCCGATATCAAAGAAGTCTCACCACAGTAACGGCCAAAGAGTTCGATCACTGCAATCCTTTCATGGGAACCGGTGCAGGTCCTCAGGGAATGTATCAAACTGACACCCCTGGTAACGGCGGTGGAAAAACCGATACAGTATTCCGTGCCAAACACATCGTTATCCATGGTCTTGGGGATTGCGATAACCGGGAATCCTTCCCGGTGTAACTTTTCCCCAAAACCGAGCGTATCATCCCCCCCAATGGGAATAACGGCGTCAATCTCCATGTGATCTAGATTTTTCAGAATCCACGAAGTAAAGTCCTTAACAGAACCTCCGTCCGCGAATAGTTTTTTTTGTGATTTTGGAACATCCTTCTCGCTGGCAGCGGCTGGGTTTGTTCGTGAAGTATGCAGATAGGTGCCCCCATACCGATCGATAGTCCGAACCTCACCCGGTTCAAGTTTTTGAAAACAGTTCTTTGATGTCTGGGGATCATCAGGGTCATATTCCAAAAGCCCGGCCCAGCCTCGCCTGATACCGATAACATTAATCCCCTCGGTGGCGGCCCTGCAAACCAGAGCCTTGATACAGGGATTAAGTCCGGGGACATCTCCTCCACCAGTCAAAATTGCAATGGTTTGTTTCTGTTTTGCAAATTTTTTCACGGAACCCGCATCCTGCTATCAATGAAAATCTCAAAAAGATACATCTAAGTTAAAAAAACAGTCCCATCGTGTCAAGATGATTCCGGCGTATGCCGGATGAGGGCAGCCTCTTTTGATATCCATCTTCGATTTTGTGTTGACAAGTGTTTGCAAAAGGTTAAAGTTAATTTTTCAAAAATTCTAAGGAGGATTGGTATGCCTGCTTCTCAAAACATTCAGACCGCCATCGAGAAATCTTCATGGATCAGAAAGATGTTTGAGGAGGGAAACATAAGAAAAGCCAAATATGGCGCTGAAAATATCTTTGACTTTAGCCTTGGAAATCCTGACCTCGAACCACCCGCCAAGTTTAAGGAGGTCCTCATTAAACTTATCAATGATCCTTCGCCGGGCCGACATGCCTATATGCCCAATGCCGGTCTTATCGAAACAAGACAGGCTGTCGCCGATTATCTCAACAAGGACAATACGGCCAGATTTACACCCGATGAAATTGTGATGTCAGTGGGTGCGGGCGGTTCGCTGAATGTTGTTCTCAAGACCATTTTAAACCCCGGAGATGAGGTAATTATCCCGAAACCCTATTTTGTCGAATACAATTTTTATCTCGACAACCATCAAGGCGTCCCCAAATTGGCAGCAACAAAAAAAGATTTTTCCCTTGACTTTGACACCATTTCAGATGCAGTCACTGAAAAGACAAAGGCTGTCCTGATCGATTCCCCCAACAACCCCACCGGCAATGTATACGAGCAGGAAGAACTGAAAGAACTGGCCAACGTGCTCAACCATCACAGCCAGAAATTAGGAGAACCTATTTACCTCATTTCAGATGAACCATACAGGAAAATTATTTATGACGGAATTTCGGTTCCAAGCATCTTTGACATTTATGACGAAAGTTTTGTTGTGACCTCTTTTTCCAAAGACCTTTCCCTGCCGGGGGAGAGGATTGGCTATGTTGCCGCAAATCCGAGGATGTCGGATAAAGCCACGATAATCGCGGGAATGGTTCTTTCAAACAGGGTCCTCGGCTATGTCAATGCGCCGGCATTGATGCAAAGGGCCATACCATTTTTGTTGGAAGAAACCGTAGATATCGCAATATACCAACGCAGGAGAGACATGCTCTGCAACGCATTGGACTCTTTCGGCTATGATTTTAAAAAGCCGGGCGGGGCCTTTTACCTTTTTCCAAGGTCTCCCTCAGAAGATGACGTGGCCTTTGTGGCGGCTCTTCAGGAAGAGAACATACTCACAGTACCGGGCACAGGTTTTGGGGGGCCCGGTCATTTTAGAATCGCCTACTGTGTTTCAGAGGATGTAATCCAGAAGGCCCTCCCCGGATTTGAAAGGGTCATTAAAAAATGGCGTTCATAAGAATATCCAGCCCGCCACACCATCCCTTCCCCTGAGATATTTGGTGACAGCCCTTTTCATTTGTGGAAATGCCCAAATCATTCAAGATCATAAGCCTCGGCTGCAAGGTCAACCAGTACGAATCCGCCTATCTCAAAGAACGGCTGGCCCGGGCCGGATGGCGTCAGGCAGGGGCCACAGAAACGGCTGATGTTGCAATCGTAAATACATGCATCGTCACCCAAAAGGCCTCACACCAATCCAGACAGGCCATTCGAAAGGCCATCAGAGAAAATCCGGGTATCACGATTGCGGCCATCGGATGCTATGCACAGGTGCTGCCCGGGGAACTCTCTGAAGTATCAGGAATAACACTTATAGCGGACAACACCCGGAAGGGACAGTTGCCCGAGCTTTTGTTGGCCGTTGAAAAGTCAGAAGAAACCACCGTCCTCTCAAACGATTTTGAGACCGGAATGCCCTTTGAACCCCTTCCCATAGATGCGTTTCCGGACCGGACAAGGGCCTATTTGAAGATTCAGGACGGGTGCGAATCTTTTTGCAGTTATTGCATTGTTCCTTTAGCACGAGGACCTTACAGGAGTCTTTCGCCAAAAAAAGTCCTTTCCATGATCGAATCTTTGGCCAACGCAGGCCACAAGGAAATCGTACTGACAGGCATTCATCTTGGAAAATACGGGATTGACCAAAAGGGAGGGGTTAATCTCTACCGGTTATTGCGCATGATCGGCAGGGAAAAATTTCCGCTGCGGTTGAGGTTGAGCTCCATTGAACCCGATGAGATACCACCAGACCTGATAGAGTTGGTGGCCGCCGAGACATGGCTTTGCCGCCACTTTCATATCCCCCTTCAGAGCGGCGATGATGGGGTACTGGCCAGAATGAACCGAAAGTACACCACCGGGAAGTTTGTCAGTCTTGTGGAACATATTCACCGCTCAATCCCCCTCGCGGCAATCGGCATCGACATAATGGCCGGATTTCCCGGCGAAGACCCCGCTGCACACAGGAACAGCGTTTCACTTATCAAAGACTTGCCAGCGTCATATCTTCATGTTTTTCCATTTTCATCCCGGCCTGGGACCCTGGCCTCGACTTTTGATGGAAAACTGGCACCAGATGTCATCAAAAAGAGGGCCGCCAGGATACGGGAACTCGATCGAGGCAAGAGGATTGAATTTTATCGCAGCTGCCTCGGGAATGACTTTCTGGTCCTCCCTGAGAAATGGCATTCAAAGAAAAAGAGGATGATGAAGGGTACCAGTGATAATTATCTCCCCATGGTTTTTGAACAGCCTTCGGGTCCAGAAAACCAGATCGTATCTGTACGCGCAGAAAAGGTCGACAAAGAATGGGTGATAGGTTCTCCCCTAAAATCTTCTGTCCTGGCATAAATAGTGGCTGAACGAAAACCCCGAAATAGGGTCTTTCAATTTTGCTCAGAGGGTTTCAACTTACTGAGATTGCTTTCTTTTTTGAATCCGCAATCCGCAATCCCCAACCCAAAATCGTGTCTGAACGGGGTTTTCGTTCAGGCACTCAATAGGCCTCTCAGGCGGCAAAGAATCCTGAGGCAATCTCCGGGGCCCCCATAGGGCTACGATTACGGCCTACATCCTCTCCGAGGCTTGACGCAGCAGCTGCCCCTTGATCCTAAAAAGAGACGGGCTAAGGCTTATGTGATATCGGTGGGGGTTGCGAAAACGTTTGTATTCGGAGTCAAGCTGTTTCAAATTCTCCAGAGTGGATTCACGAATTTCGTGGACCGAGGGGCTCTTATACACCAATTTTCCCTTTTGAAATACGGGCACCATGAGTTCCTTCATCTCAAAACGCTTTGGGTAGGTCTTGAAAACGTGGGGGTAAATAGGGTGATGGACCCGAAAAGGACGTCCCTTGGGGATTCGCTCCCCATCTCTGAAAAGCACATCACCCCTCATCCGCCCTTTTTTGTCATACATTCTCACAACTTTTTTGACACCAGGATTGGTGATTTTTTCAGGGTTATCGGATCGTTTGATCTTGGGAGTCATCCGCTTACCATCTTCATTCAGAGCGGTAAGTTTATAGACACCGCCGAGGGCAGGGCATGAAAACCCGGTAACAAGCCTTGTGCCGACACCCCAGATGTCGACTCGCGCCCCTTGGCGTTTAAGGCTTTCCACTATCCACTCGTCAAGATCGCTTGAGGCCACTATCGATGCCTGCGGGAATCCTGCCTCATCCAGCATACGACGGGCCTCTTTGCTCAAATAGGCCAGGTCCCCGCTGTCAAGGCGGATGCCCCATAGTTCTTGGCCTTTTTTTCTCAACTCCCTCCCCACCTTAATGGCATTTGGCACCCCGCTCCGAAGCGTATCATAGGTATCCACCAGAAGGAGACAGGAATCGGGGTACACCTTGGCATAGGCGCGAAAGGCGTCCAGTTCATGCGGAAAGCTCTCCACCCATGAGTGTGCATGCGTCCCCCGGACCGGTATGTCGTAAAGCCGCCCTGCAAGTACGTTTGAGGTTGCATTCACACCTCCGATATAGGCCGCGCGGGATGCCATCAAGGCGCCGTCAGGCCCGTGGGCCCTTCGCAACCCAAAATCGACCACGGGGTCTCCGTTGGCAGCCCAGTGAACTCGGGACCCTTTTGTGGCGATAAGGGTTTGAAAATTCATGATATTCAGCAACGTGCTTTCGATGATCTGCGCCTGTGGCAACGGAGCTGTTACCCGGATCAAAGGTTCGTGGGGAAAAACGATTGTCCCCTCGGGGATAGCCCACAAATCTCCGGTAAATTCAAAATCTTTCAAGTACGCCAGGACATCCTTTGAAAAACCCCCCAGGCTCTCCAGGTAGGACAGGTCGTCCGGGCTAAACCGCAGATTTTGTATATAGTCAATAAGATCCGCCAGGCCGGCCAGCACACAATAACCGCCCTCATCGGGAATGGCCCGGAAAAAATAGTCAAAATTGACTCGCTGCTCTTTTTTTCCCTGCTGAACATATCCACCCACCATGGTAAGTTGGTAAAAATCGGTCAGTAAAGCCCATTTAGACCACAT
Source organism: Desulfobacteraceae bacterium (assembly GCA_030597505.1). Taxonomy (GTDB): domain Bacteria; phylum Desulfobacterota; class DSM-4660; order Desulfatiglandales; family Desulfatiglandaceae; genus JABMQV01. The sequence continues at coordinate 3,449 of JAUVRS010000061.1, read as the reverse complement.
CGCGAACTCCTCTCAAAAAATCTTCTGCAGAAAGACTGGTTAACTCGTGTCCGAACGAAAATTGGGGTTTTTCGTTCGGACACTAACTCACTGTTTTGTTTGTTCGCCCTCGTTTACCTTTTCTCATTTTTCTGGCCTCCTCTTTCCACCCTTTCCGCTTTCTCCCTTTGCCCCCCCGGTAGGGGTCGGGGTCCCTTTCCGCATCAAGGACGAACGTGCCGGGGGTCTGGAAGGAGGCCTCTCTAAAAGGCTTTTCCTTTAGCGGGCCCTTTCTTTTTCGGCCTTCCTGGATTTCTGTGGAAACCAGAGGGCCGGAGATAAACTCGGGTGGGATTTCCGTGGTCAAAAACAAATCCCCAAAGACATGGAACCTGACACCTTTGCTTTCGGCATCTCTTGCCACCACCTCAAGGACCACGGGCTCATGATCTCTGCGTTTGCCCACCCTCAAGGCCATATCCCTTTCAGGGGTCAGCATGAGATGGCGATTGCTGGCCGATTTCAGACCCTTTTCCATTACAACCGGATGCGCCCTTTTTCTGACAGCCGTATAAAGCACCGCGGGAACCGCCAGTGACGGGTTTTCCAAACCCAGTTTCCAGTGAGTCTCCCTTGCCCTGATGCCTTTGTCTTCCGGCTCAAAAAGGTCCCTGCCCTTTTCCAAAAGGACCTCATTTATGTGGGATTGTCTCACATACCGCCATCCAGGCTCTTCGTGGAGGGCCTGTAGGAGTTCTTTGTAGACAACAAATCCTTTCGAGTCCGGAACCAGCCCAAACTCGTAAGGTTTACGTCCCAAAACATAGGTCAGCATCCGCACCAGGTTATCCACCTTTATTTGATGGTTACGTTTCCCCAGGACAGACCCCTTGCCGTAAAGAGTTTATATCAAAAATTATCTCAACCCATCTTCCATCTTGGCGTCTTCTTTTTTGAGTCCTCCGATACGAGGATGGGCTCTCCCGCTATCGGTAACCTCATGGACCACCACAATCTCATCCGATCTGGGGGCGTCATCCACCCGAACGGTCATGGCGTCAAAGTGGGACCGTACAAAGGCCGCGTCCTTGAAATTGATGGGCACATCTATCTCAGTACCCATGCCCCCCACCTTTTTTGCTGAAGGGATTAAAGACTTCCCGCCCCCCACTGAATCACGAAAGGGTTTCCCCAGTTTGGGATGAAGGATTGCCGCTGCATGTTCTCGCTCGCCCCCTTCCCCCACTATGGCCGCCTTGCCATAGCTTTCTACCTTTTCCGGCACAATCCCCAGGGCATCGACAGCCATCTTACCAAGGATTCCCCCCAGTTTCTCCCCTGTATCCATCAAAGGGGACAGGTCTTCAACATATTTTCCTGCAAAGGGGTTTCGTATTATGGCAACGGCGGCAGCCCGCCTCCCCGGTGGATCCATCTTGCGACCTCCATCAAGGTGAATCTCCTCCAATATGGTTACATACTTGACTACCTCCATGAGCAAAACCTCCTCCCTCTTTTTTTATTTGACCAGCCTTTCTTGAAAAAAATCGGTCATGGCCACCTTTCCCTGGATAGCCACAAGCGCCCCAAAAATAACCCCGTCCCGCACCAGTTCCTCCGCCCTATTCCAGGCCTGGGAAAGGGCCATTTCTTTTTTGTCCTCACACAACGGCCCAACCGCTACGGTCACGGGGAGCCCCCTAATGTCCGTGTTGGGGTCTATCTCCTCAGCCGGCCTCTGAATCACATGCCGGTCTTTTACAAAACTTGCATTTGCAACTGCGGTGGCCGCCGCGTCAGCAAACGAACACCTGCCGGCTACCACGGTTACCGCCGAAGCCACACCTCTTGTACAACTTCTTCCTCCTGTTCCGCTTGTGGCAACACCCCATGAGGCCCTGCCAGGTTCCAGGGTAATAACATGGGAAACCGCTTTCTCCTTCAATTCTGTCCGTGCCCCGACCGTCAAGGGCTCCCCTCCGGTAAGCCTCAGGGCCAGGTCTCCGCCATTATCTACCATCACCCTGGTCATGCCTCGCTCAACAAGAAAATCCGCCACAGCATCACCAATGGTCCCGGCAACCGCTGCCATGGGGGTAAGGTCCTCATCCCCCACCGCTAACACACTCTCGACCATATTGACACCCAGGACGTCTTCCATATCTTCCGCTACTCGGGATAATTTCTTGCTCAAAAGTCTTTTTAGATTTGCCACCCTTTCAAGATACCCAAAAGACACTTCTGCGGCCTTCAGACACATCTCCCTCTGGGGGACCTTTCCCACCAGGGCGGATATCACAAGCCTCATGGGGCCATATTCCGCCAGTACATTTCCGTCCTGAAGGATTTTGACTGACTTGTGATAACCCATTTTACTTTCTCAGTCACGGATAGAGACCGGTTCCTTTGCGCAAAACGGCCGCATCGCTTCCAGGTGCCCCCCAATCGCTTTATAGTCCTCAAGCTCCATGGTATATTCGATAGGGCAGATAGTGGCCGGAGTGGGAGTCCAATAAAAAGAACCCGTTTTGACCCTCTCAACATCCACCATAAAATTGATTCCTCCCCCCGGGAGAATAAACACGGGAGCCCCTCCAACGGTAAGACAAGCCGTTTTATTGTGAATTGCCTGGGTCAGTTTTATGGGATGACGTACTACACCCGCCCTGAGGCTCCCTCCAGCTCCCCCCACATAGACCCCGGAGACCCGGGAGGGTTCGCAACTCGAGGAAATGGCACCCAACGCCCTCTCCACAGCCTTTGTCACCGGGATCTCGCGGAGGCGACCATCCTTCCCCAGTTCAAGCAGACACACCCGCTGTCCCGTTGTCTCGGTTATGAGCAGACGCATTCCAACCCAGGCCGCTTTAGGATCGATCCCAGCAATGACATCCGTGGGGTTAATGATGGAGGTTCCGCCCCATCCCTCACCGTGGTCGCCAAAGTAACGCCCCGGGGTGCTTTGTCGAAACCGGAGCGTTACACCGCAGGGTCTTGCACCAACAAAACGCCCGGCCGTGTGCTCTCCAAGCAATCCGGTGAGATGAGAGTCCAATATGATCACTTCATCAGCCGCCTCTTTTAAAAGGGGCGCAAAAAGACCCAGTGTGGCACTCCCGCAGCCCACTCTCATCCTGTCTGCTTCAAATCCGTCAATGACAGGCGCACGACCTATCTGCAACTGGAGTCTGCCACCTTCCCGGATTTTCAGCTTGACAGGTTTTCTGTTCGCAATATCAGCGATCATTCTGGCCACCAGGAGCCCGTCCTTGCCGGTGAGCAGATTCACCCCGCCGATCGACAGCATCTTGGAACCATACTGTTCGGTCGTCACCATCCCGACCTTTCTTTTTCCCTTAAAAATCGGTGCGCCTTCATCACCCACACGGAGATCCGTGTCTATCTTTACCAAAACAGAGCTGTAACTCAGTGGGGCCTCGGTGACCACGGTGACGATGTCCACATCGTTG
>JAUVRS010000323.1 GCA_030597505.1 Desulfobacteraceae bacterium | reverse complement strand
TTTTGCACTTGAAACAAATCTTGCCACTGCCGAAGAGATAGACAGGAGTTGTAAGGAAGGCCTTGGTTTTCCCCTGGGTCCGCTGGCGGCAGCAGATGCGTTTGGGCTTGACATTCTCCTCACCTGCATTCAGACCCTGCATAGAGAGCTTGGCGACAAGTATAGGCCATGCCCGCTGCTTGTAAAACTGGTCAAGGCCGGTCATTTGGGTAGAAAGACAGGGAAAGGAGTTTACGATTATCGCAGATAAATGCCTAAGAGCTCACATTCATAAAAAGGAGTACATACAATGAATACTGATAGCCTTGTTATGCAATGCTCAAATTGCGGTACAAAAAATCGGGTGCCCAAAAACCGACTGAAAGATCAACCCATATGCGGCAAATGCAAGAAGCCATTGGCAGCCGGATCATTTCCTGATCATCCTGTGACCATTACCGACAGTACGTTCAGCCAGGAGGTCCTTTCGCATCCCGGCGTCGTTCTGGTGGACTGTTGGGCACCATGGTGCGGCCCCTGCAAGACGGTCGCCCCGGTCCTGGATCAGCTGGCTTCAGAATATGCGGGCCGGGTCAAAATCACGAAACTGAATGTGGATGAGAACCCCGAAATCTCTTCACAATACGGGATACAAAGCATCCCCACCATGTTGGTCTTTAAGAATGGTCAGAAGGTCGATCAACTGGTAGGCGCTTTGCCAAAGGGACAGATTGAAGGGCATCTGAAACCTCTTCTTTGAGGAAGAGACGCTGAAAGCCCCACCGGCGCGGCCACCCGTCAGGTTAAAGAGGACCCGTAAAGGATCTGCAAAAGATTCATAAAACATGTAGGGCGCAAAGTGATCTTCCAAACGTAAATTTTACACGGGACCTTTACATCTATTTTTCATCCTCAATACCAGCCAGATACTTGGCAATCTTTTTCTTGGACTCAAGATCATATTCCGAGCGGATGCCTATTTTTTCCATTACAGGAGACCCGCCCCCGTGTACCCCGGCGTACTGGGCCCATCCCCCCATGGCGGAGCAGGAATAGTCCGATATAAAACGAAAAATCCTGTGCAATTTTTCCGCAGATACCCCCTGTTTGCGGGCAATATATTTCTCCAGATAGGGGCCGGTCTCCGGATTTAGCCAGTCTCCCTCAGGGGGGATTGTGGAAGGGAGGCCGCCAGCAATAGAGACCAGGACGTCATACTCATGGTAAATCTTGGTCCCGGCCAGATATCTTCCGGTGTTGGAGTATAAAAACTCCGGGGTGTAGATGCCGGAAGCGGTCTTTGTGGCCTTTGCCGCGGCCGCTATGCCGGAGGCATACACCAGTTCACCGATAATCATCAGCTCGGTCAATTCGTCGGCCACGTGAGATGTCTTTTCGATACCGCTATAATCGGCTACCAAGGCTGAGGCCCCCAAAATGATGTCAGTGACAGCAGGTTTGCAGCCGCAATAGGAGTGGCGATGAAACCCCGCAAAGGTGAGGGCCAGCCTGCCCGCGAACTCCCATTCTCCGCACATAAACACCCGGTCCCAGGGCACAAACACATCATCAAAAACCACCACCGAGTCAGAAACACCATAGGTGTTGTAAGGCGCTTTTAGTTTTTTCCGCGGTCTGGGGGTAACAACACGGGATATAATCTTTATGCCCCCCGCATCAGCGGGAATGGCGAATGACAGGGCCCAAGCGCCTTCCTCTTTGGTCATGTTTCGTGTTGGAACAACCAGGTGTTCGTCAACATAAGGTCCCATGGTGATGTGCTTTTTTGCGCCTCGGACGATAATCCCCTTGCTGTTTTTTTCCACCACACGGAGATAGAGATCCGGATCTTTCTGCTGTGATGGTCTTAGCCTTCGATCCCCCTTGGCATCGGTCATGGCCGTGCTTCCCACAAGATCATTCGCTTGGTAATATTTCAGGAATTCAAGAAAATTGTCATGATAATGAGTGTCTTTGTCCTCATCGATTTCTTTTGAAACAACGCCTATGGCATTCAGTGTGTCCGTTGCCATACAGCGCTGGACGCACCCCCCAACGCGGTGGCAACACTTGCGCTTCATTTCCTGCTGGGTGTAAAGATCTGCAATGCTGAGATTGAGTGAGGTAAAGCGATTGATGGTTTCACCGGTCAGATGGGATTTTGTTATCAAGAGATCTTTCAACTCCGGGTCATTGACCGCGTCAAAGGTGAACTTGAGTGTGTTGATGGGGAGTTCGAGGATCGGCTCATCCCTCCCTATTTTTTTCCCATCGATATAGACGTTGGGTTTCATTTTCCTGAGTCTCTCAACATACTCATCAGCGCTTTTAATGGCCATTGTTTCCTCCTTGTGATGATCTAGGATGGTGCTGGGGTTATGTCCAAAGTCCGAAATCCAAGATCCGAAGTCTAAAGTTCAGACTCTTTATGGAAAGTTCTCAATAAGTTCGGACCCCGTGGGGTTCAGGTGTTTCTCTCCGGCGCTCTCTAAACCTGTCGCCCTATTTCATAAATGCCGTCTACCAGGCCTTTTCGAGTAAGGTGAGAAAATCCTTTTCTTCCGTATATCTGGGGTTCCAGCGGTTATAATCAGCTTTGAAGCAGAGTCTTGCGATTTCCGACAACTTTTCTTTTTCTACACCAATATCCCTTAATTTTTGCGGGATACCGACCTCTTTGCATAATTTTTCAATCGCTTCGACGGCCTTTTCTCCGGCCGCCATAGACGATAATCCCGAGATATCTTCTCCCATAGCCTGGGCGATCTTGGCATATTTATCTGGGTTTGCCGTCAAATTGAATTCAGCGCCATAGGGAAGGCATACGGCATTGCTCAGTCCGTGGGAAGCATGAAAAAAGGCCCCAACGAATCGTGCCATACAGTGAATGTTCCCAAGCCCGGTGTTGCTGAATCCCATGGCGGCAAGACTGGCCCCGCATAGCATTTTTAGACCCGCATCCAGGTTGTTTCTGTCTGAGACAAAATTTTTAATATTGGCGGAAATAAGTTCAATGGCATTCAATGTCAGGGCGTCTGTAACAAGATTGGCATTAAGCGAAATATAGGATTCAAATGCATGGACAAACGCGTCCATACCGGAATCGGTGGCGACTTCAACAGGTAAGGTCTTGAGGGCTAACGGATCCAGTATGGCAATTTCTGCAGGGTTCAAA
>JAUVRS010000240.1 GCA_030597505.1 Desulfobacteraceae bacterium | reverse complement strand
GTAACAGATCGAACATCTCGATCAGCCTCTCACCGCTCATGCTGTAAACCTCTGATTTGAAACTGTGCGTGGCGTTTTTTTCTCCCATCCTTTTTCACCCGACATCATCCTGACACAGGGCGCTGATGCCATCTCATTTTGGGAGAACCATCGTAACTTTTCAATAAGTCCGGGAGAAATAATAAGATTTCTGGAGTGGGGTTCGGGTGGTTTGCTACGACGACTGGTTTAGAGAGCGTCGGAGAGAAACACCAGAACCCCACGGTGCCCGAATTTATTGAGAAGTTACGGAATACCGCCACATATGACTGAAAACCTTAATCGCCATTTCAGGAAAAAGAGAGATGGGAATCCCACATTCCTCCAGAAAGGCGCGACAAACCTCCACATCCTTTCTGATGCCCATCAGAGAAAAAAAGACCGGTTTGGCAGGCCGCTGCCTTATGACATCCACGAGGGGACCAAAGGGCTCGGTTTCCGGGGTGGCAAAAGAGATAAAAAATATGCCATGGACCCCATCGTCTTCCAGAAGCGCCTCAAGGATCTCCGTGGACGTCTTTTCAAATCCGTGGGTCATCATATCGGGAAAAATATCCACGGGGTTTCCCCTTTTGGAAGGAGTTGCAATCACTTGTGCGAGTCGTTCACGGGTTTCTTCCCCAAAATGGGCAAGCTCCAACCCGTCCGCAGTGGCTGCGTCGATGCTCATGATGGCCTGGGCACCGCTGTAGGTCACCAGTGCAATACGGTTGCCCCGTGGCAAAGGGGTGCATTGGAAACCGATGAGGGTGGCGATCAGTTCTTCGATGGACCCCATACGCAAAACCCCGGCCTGATGCAGGGCGCCCTCAAGAATCTTATCGTTTACCGCCATGCTGGCCGTGTGTGAGGCCGTTGCCCGGGCCCCGGCTGGAGTCCGACCCCCTTTGAGCAGAAGGACCGGCTTTCGTTTTACTGTCTCTCTTGCCACCTCAACAAATCGTTTTCCATCCCGTATATCCTCCAGATACATTGCCACTATCCGGGTCTGCTCATCGTCCATCAGGTAGGACAGGGCATCTGATTCGTCCACATCCACCTTGTTCCCAAGACCCAGCACCTTAGATATGCGAAGGTCTTTATAGGAACTGATATACCGTAACAACGCACCCACAAAGATTCCGGACTGCGCTGCTATCCCAATGGTTCCTGGCCTTAGCATATTTTTATCGACAAAGTAGGAGGTGGCCAATCCTGTTTCAGTGTTCACTATCCCCATGGTGTTTGGGCCAAAAGCCCTGATCCCCGTGGATTTAAGAATGGCTTGGACCTCCTCCTGGTAGTGCCGACCCTGTTCCCCTGCCTCAGCAAATCCCTCGGAGGAAATGACTACACCTTTTACGCCTTTTTGTGCGCAATCAACCAAAACAGAGGGCACAACCTTGGGCGGGATAAGCATAACCGCCAAGTCAACCGGAAATGGGACCTCTCCGATACTTTGATACAATGGAATGCCGTAGACTTCCCCTCCCCCGGGATTCACCCCCGCCATTTCTCCCTGAAAACCCGTATCTTTTAATCCTTTTAGAAGTAACGATCCGAGCTTTTGAGGGTTTCTGGACGCCCCGATAACAACCAGGGTCCGCGACTCCATTATCTCTTTAACTGAATACATTTCACCTCCAACACTCAACCTCCTGATCCGTCTGATACAGGCAATATTTAGGAGCCATTGTCCTAACCCCCCGCTGTTTTAAGCCCCCTCTGTCCTCAGCCAGGGCCCCTTGCTCGAAACAGGAGGTTGGTTTTCAAAAACCCTGAAAAACTTCTTGATTACGAGTCTTGGCTGACATGCTTCTATCACGACCATATTATGGTTTCAATGTTTACCCTAACGTTGCATAAATATTTGGCCCAAAATCGCTTCGCTCGCCCTATATCAGGCCATCAAGAAACGTTTCCCCATTTTCAAGATCTCACCGTATGTTTAATACCCTTTCGTCCTTGAAAATGGCCAAATCCCGCCCCGGGCGGGACTGCCCCAATCTATAGCGTTTTGAACTCAAATTTTATGCAACGTTAGGGTTTATTGAGGACATCAAAATCCGGGACCCGCTCTGTCCTTCGCTTTTTCTTTTTTTGTTAAAAATCTTTTTTTAAAAAAAAACTTGCAATCTTAAAAAGCGCGTGATAAATATGACTAATACACTTACATTTCTTATAAAAGATAGGCCAATGAAAATTTCTTATAAAGGTGATTACGCATTAAAAGCCCTTTTGGATTTATGTTATCGGTTTGAAAGCCTCAGCCCCGTTCCCATTGGCGAAATTTCGAAACGTCAGAATATACCGGCAAAATATCTTGAACAGATCATGCTGGTTTTAAAAGGCGCCGGAATTATTGGCAGTAAGCGAGGGGCCGGCGGCGGTTTTTTTCTTTCAAAGCCACCGGATGAAATTCTGTTGGGCGATGTTATCGGACTGATCGAAGGACCCATTGAACCGATCGCGTGCGCCAAGCAAATACACAATTCGACCTGTGGTGAAGAAAATCAATGTGTTTTCAGGGAGATTTGGCTGAACGTCATGGATGCAATCACCGGGGTGGTTGGCCATGTGACGTTCGGCGACATCATGCGCCGGGACAAAGAGTTGAAAGAAAAACATGCTGGCTATACATACGAAATATAATTAAAGAATTTCGGCGCAGCCGAAGATGACCTGAAGATGGGATGCGAAAATGTAAAGTTATTTTTGCGTAAGCCTTTAGCTTCAGGATTTATTAATCAATCACCTAATTATTACAAAATAAGGAGTGAAAAAATGACAGATCAAAAGTACCGTTTTGAAACTTTGGCTTTACACGCTGGACAAACACCGGATTCCGATACACTTTCAAGGGGGGTTCCCGTTTACAGAACCAGTTCATATGTGTTTAAAGATACGGAACATGCGGCGAATTTATTTGCCCTGAAAGAGCTTGGGAATATCTATACCCGCCTGATGAACCCAACCCACGATATCCTGGAGCAAAGAATCGCCGCTCTTGAGGGAGGCGTTGCGGCCCTGGCTTTGGCCTCGGGCACAGCGGCGATTTACTATTCCATTATTAACATCTGCTCGGCTGGAGACGAAATTGTGTCAGCAAATAACCTCTACGGCGGGACATACACAATGTTTGAGAATATTTTCCCGCAATTCAATATCCGTGTGAGGTTTGTAGATCCCAGAAATCCAGAGAACTTTGAAAAGGAGATCAACCCCAAGACCCGTGCCCTTTACATCGAAACAATCGGGAACCCGGTGCTGGAATTTACAGACATTGAAGCTGTTTCAAAAATTGCTCAAAAACATCACCTACCGTTGATTGTTGATTCAACTTTTACACCACCCAGCTTGCTTAGGCCGATTGAATATGGGGCCGACATCGTATGCCATTCTCTGACAAAATGGCTGGGAGGCCACGGTGCCGGTATCGGTGGAATCGTTGTCGACTCGGGCAAATTCGATTGGACCGATCCTAAATTCAAGCTTTTTAATGAACCCGACGAGAGCTACCACGGTATCAGATATGCCCATGATCTCGGAGAGTTAACACCCATGGCTTTTGCCCTGCGTATGAGGCTTGTCCCCCTGAGAAACCTGGGGGCCTGTATTTCCCCGGATAACGCATGGATTTTTTTACAAGGTGTCGAAACACTGACGCTAAGGATGGCGCGACATTGTGAAAATGCGTTGAAAATCGCACAAGATTTGAAAACGCATCCAAAAGTGGCGTGGGTGCGATACCCGGGTCTGCCCGATGATCCTACCTACCCGGTGGCCAGCAAATACCTAAAGAACGGCTTTGGGGGAATGGTCGTTTTTGGTGTAAAAGCAGGCGCTGAGGCCGGCGAAAAATTTATCAACAGTGTTCAGATCTTTTCGCATCTGGCCAATGTGGGTGATGCCAAAAGCCTTGCCCTCCACCCGTCAAGCACCTCACATTCTCAAATGTCTGAGGAGCAGCAACGTGAAAGCGGGTTGACACCCGAACTGGTTCGATTGTCGGTCGGGATTGAAAATGTGCAAGATTTAATCGAAGACATTGAACAGGCGTTTGACAAGATATAGCCGGTGAAAATTCTTTCAATTAACGCAATATAGATTTTGGTTCCCTGGGTTTGGCCTGGGGTTCGGCCGTTTTTTCCACTGCTCCCTAATCCCTCAGCAGGAAGGTGTGCCCAAAAAACAGCTGAACCCCACACCATCCTCTTCAAGATATATCAAAAACCTAAAATCAAACCTTCCTATTGCCTCATTTGACAAGACTTTATCTCTCTTCTCCAAAGACTCATCTCTAATCCTTTTAACCCGCGCCGTTGCCGCGTCTTTTGCGCTCAGTTATTGACACAAAACATTCAGTTTCATATAACCCCCTGAACCTGAGTAGTCACGTTGTATCAAAATGGCGTCTGGTGATCAGAAAACAACCTTTGAACCCGTGGGCGGGTATAAAAGGGATATGGTATGGTGCCCTGTGAGGAAAGGAAAAACCTATGATGCTTTTAAGCCGGCTAAAGCCCTTTGACGAGATACTCTCCCAGCTGGAGCGTTTTGATTCATTGCTCCTATTGGCCTGCAACGGATGTGAGGAGAGCTTTGGAAACGCTGAACCCGAAAGTTTAAAATCCATTGAAAAAGAAATCAAAAAAACCGGCCGGGATGTTGTTGACATCCTAACCGTGG
>JAUVRS010000201.1 GCA_030597505.1 Desulfobacteraceae bacterium | reverse complement strand
TTTTATAAGGCCTTTGACATCAGCGGGCTCTGAAGGGACCACCACTTTAAGACCAGGGGTATGGACAAACCAGTTCTCAAGCGACTGGGAGTGATGGGCTGCTGCAGAAAGCCCCCCCCCATCCGGGGCCCAAACGACCATAGGGATCCTGGCCTGGCCCCCGCACATATAGCGAATTTTGGCGGCCTGATTTGCGATTTCATCCATGGCGGTAGTAAAAAAGTCCGCAAAGTGGAGATCAACAAAAGGCCTCAGCCCTGTCAGGGCCGCTCCCAGGCCGGCTCCGGCAATGGCTGTTTCTGATATGGGGGTGTCTATGACTCTGCCGGGAAACCGCTGATGAAGCCCTTTAAACTGTCCAAAGACACCATCGTGGGCAGTAAGATCCTCACCAATAACAAAAACCGCGTCATCTCTTTCCATTTCTTCGGTCAGCGCCTCAGCCAGGGCATCGGTACATGATATGATCCTGTCAGTCACAATCGTCCCCCCCTCAGGGGTTAACAAAGAGATCTTCCAGGGCATCCTCTGGTTTTGGCAGAGGCGCCGCTTTGGCATATTCTACAGCCGCTTTGATCTGAGACGTTACCTCACCCATAAAAACCTTGTATCGTTGATCGGAAAGGGTTTGTTCCTCTTTCAAAAAAGACCTAAAACGGACAATGGGATCATTGGCTTTTTTGAACGACTCGATCTCTTTCAAAGATCTGTATTTTTGGGGATCTCCTTCAAAATGCCCTCGAAACCGGTAGGTCATGTTCTCCACAATGGTTGGCCCCTTTCCCGCTCTTGCCCGTTTTACTGCCTTGGCTACGGTTTTTCTCACCTCCAGAATATCGTTTCCATCAGTAACAAACCCGGGAATCCCATAAGCATCGGCCCTCTTTGCCACAGACCCGCCTGCCAGAGAGTATTTTGCAGGTGTTGTGGAGGCATATAGGTTATTCTCACAGACAAAAACAATGGGAAGTTTCCAGATTGCCGCCATGTTTACTGCCTCGTGAAAGGTTCCCCTGTTGGCGGCACCGTCCCCAAAAAAAACCACACCCACCTGATCGGTCTTCCTCATCTTTATAGAAAGACCTGCTCCCACGATAATAGGAAAGCCCCCGGCCACAACGCCGTTGGCACCGAGGATGCCGATGGAGAAAGCCGCGATATGCATGGAGCCCCCTTTTCCCTTGCAGTAGCCGGTGGATTTTCCAAATAGCTCCGCAAACATCATCTTTGGGTCGGCCCCTTTGGCAATCATGTGTCCGTGTCCCCGATGGGTGGTGGCCACATAGTCATCCTTCCGCAGCACAGAGCAGGTACCCACGGCAGAGGCCTCTTCTCCGATGGATAGATGAATAAAGCCGGGAATAAAATTTTCCTGAAAAAGCTCCCCTGCCCTTTCCTCAAAGGCCCGGACCAAAAGCATCTTTCTCAAAAGAGCCAACTTCTCATTTTTGGTTGTCTTCACGTGTCTCTCCCCGGTTTGTTTATCAAAACCTCGGTTGCCGTCGCCAGCACCTTGAAGCTTCACGTCCCGTGTTTCAGTCATCAATCATCAATAGTCAATAAAATCCCTAAGGCGTATACAACCCTGCCTTAATCGGCAGATACATGGAGAGTATCGGAAATAACGAGAGGATAAGCAAGATAATGGCGTCCATTATGACAAACGGGATCGCTTGTTTGGCCACAGAGTCTACACTCCCTTTGATCAGGTTTGCAGCGGTAAAAAGGTTGACCCCCACGGGAGGGGTCGCCTGGCCGATGGCCAAGGCACAAATAAAGATAACCCCGTACCACAAGGGGTCGATTCCGAACGCAGTCAGGACCGGCATAAGGATGGGCATGATGAGATAAGAGATGGAGATTGCATCCAGAATCATGCCAAGCGCCAACAGCAGGAGATTCACCAGGATGATCATAACAACGGCATTGGGTGATATCTTGATAATTGCGTTGGCCGTCAGATCAATGATGCCGATGACAGACGCTGCCCAGGTAAAAATCCCGGCAAATACCACAAGAAACATGATGACTGAACTTGTGACACTCGCATCAACCAGTATCCGAACAAGATCACGCAATGATATGGATCTGTAAATAAAGACAGCCACAAACAGGCTGTAAAACACGGCAACCACCGCCGCCTCGGTAGGTGTAAAAATCCCGGCATAAATACCACCCAAAATTATGATGGGTGTCAGGATGGCCCAAATGGATTTCTTTAAAGCAATGAGAATCTCTTTGGGGGTACCTCGTTTTTGAATACCTTTATATCCTCGTTTTCGTGAAACTACGTAGGCAACGATAACCGTCCCCAGGCCTGTCAGAAGACCCGGTATTACGCCGGCAAGAAAAAGCGCGCTCACAGAGACGCTGGTGATGTTTCCGTAAATAATAAAAGCGATGCTTGGGGGGATGATAATGGAAAGGTCGGATGAATTGGCGATTGTCGCGCCGGCAAAGCTTTTGTCATACCCGTGTTTTATCATTGGGGCAAGTAGGATTAGCCCCACAGCTGCGGTGGTTGCGGGACCTGACCCGGAAAGTGCCCCCCAAAACATACAGGTAAATACAGCCACCATTGCCAGACCGCCCACCATCTTCCCCACCAGGAGTTCAAAAAAATGGGCGATGGTGGCGGCAAGACCCGCCTTTTCGAGTATAACCCCTGCCAGGACAAAAAAGGGAATAGCCAGCAGGGGAAACGATGCAATGCCAGTGGAAAAATTGATCCCCAACATCCCGATCCCAAGATCAAAATTGATAATGGTAACCACCGCAGCTATCCCCAGACATGTTCCTATGGGGACTCCAAAGGCCATGAGCAGGAGAAACACTATCGAAATGACAAGAATTTCCATCTTTTGTTTCTACTTCCGGAGTCCTTCAAGCTTGGTGGATGCATCCCTGTAAATCCCTCTAAATACAAAGACGGAAAAGATGGGGACACCGATATAATAGATCCAGACCGGGATGGCCAGGGCTGCGGACGTGGCCTGAAACAACGTCACCTCATCATATATTGCCTGGATCATATATAGATCTACAAGGATAAAGAGGGTAGCGCTCAGCCCTGAACTAAAAAGGATCACAATCTTTTTAAATTTTGCGGGTAAGACATTGAAGAGCGTTATCATCCCAAGCTGTCCCCCACGCTCAAAGGCAATACCTGAGCCCACCACGGTCAGCCAGACAAAAAGATTGATCGTAATCTCTTCTGTTGCCGCAAAAGAAAAATGAAAGAGATATCGGCTGAGCACATTGGCAAAGGCAATGGATGCCATGGTGAAGAGCAGGATAGCTGCTACGAAATGATCTATTCTGATGCGTTGTGTTGTCGCACCCACGGCGGTGTCCTCTCATCAGATTATCCGGCACCCATCTCTTCCAAAAATATGTTTCATAGGAAGACAAACCGGGTGCCGGATCAATCCCTTATTTGATAACTATAAATCATCAATCATCTATTCTATGGTTTTTCCATATCTGCCTTGGCCTTTTTATAAAGGTCTTCCCCGATCTTTGGAACCCATTTATCATAGAGAGGCCTTGTTGCCTTTATAAAGGCGTTTCGCGCGTCATCCGACAGGAAAGTGACAGTCATGCCTTTACTTTCCATATGTTTAACAGGGTCGGGAACTTTCATGGTATAGTTAAATTCATTTTTCAGAATATTTAACGACTTATCCCCATCAAGCCCTGCACGGCAAAGGGCCTTTTCAAAACGGGCTGACTCCACGGCTGCCTCCCGGATGGCCTTTTGAATATCCTTTGGGAAGGCATCAAATTCTTTCTTGTTCCAATAGATGATTACAGGGTCTACCAGATAGTTCCAGAAGGTTGTATATTTGTGGTACTGCCAGATCTGCACCGGGATAAGGACTCCCACAGGGTTCTCCTGACCATCCACGACGCCTTGCTGGAAGGCGGTCACAGCATCGCCCCAATTCATATTAACGGGATCGGCTCCCAGTTTTCTAAACGTATCGATAAATATGGGGCTGCCCACAACACGGAGTCTCAATCCCTTCAGATCCTCCGGGCTCTTGATGGCCCTTTTGCCATTTGTGACCTGCCTGAATCCGTTTTCAGCCCATGCAAGACCCACCAGGCCTTTTTTCTCCATGGCTTTAAAGATAGCCTTTCCGGTTTCACCATTTTCCATTTTGTCAAGATTTTCAAAATTATTGATAAAAAACGGGAGAGAGAAAATATTCATCTCCGGTATCACCGGAGAGGAGTTAATAGTAGATTCATACGCGAGGTCAATGACGCCCTTGGCCACCATCTGTGGCGATTTCAATTGGGCTCCCTTAAGAAGCGAACTTCCATAGTAGGGTTTGATATTGATCTGACCGTTTGTCTTCTGTTTTACCAGTTCGATGAATTTGATAGCCCCCATCCCCCAATAAAATTGAGGCCCCACATTGAGTGTCATTTTGTACTCTTTTTTATATTTTCCAGCCTCGCTCAGAGGGGAAAAAAGCACCAATACTGATAAACACAGCACAATAACAAGAATAAACCTGAGATAGCTCGATTTTTTTGTCATGATTACCTTACTCCTTTCTGTTGATTCTTCCTTGGTTAGCGCAGTTGATCTTAATAAACGGTCTTAAGCTGCTCACCTCCTTTCTATTTAGTTCGGCTAATACTCGATGCCCTTTCGCGCCCGTGCCCCGGCGTAATAGGCATGTTTTATCTGAACCAGTTCGGTCACATAGTCAGCATTTCTCACAAACTCCTGAGTAACGTCCCTCCCGGTCATAACCAGTTCAACCTTGTTTTTGCATCGCTCCATGAGTGATAAAATCTGATCTTTCTCAAGAACACCAAAGATGACCGTATCCAATATTTCATCGCATATGAGGAGATGCGTCCCTTTCTCAACAGCAGCAAAGGCGTACTCCAGCGCCTTTGCTGCATGTTTGTAGTGCACCCGATCCGGGCCTTGGGACATAATAAAAGGATGCTTCCCCGGACACCAATAACGGATATCAGCAAGCTTGTCAAAGATCGCCACTTCACCCGAATTCCCGGATTTCATAAACTGGACAAAATCCACATGGAGGCCTCTTCCGGCCGCCCTGATGGCCAAACCAACTGCCCGTGACGTCTTTCCCGCTCCCTGCCCGTAGCAGAGGTGGATCAGACCCAGGCCCGATCCCTTGATATCACCAGATCGTCTCTGTGGGTAATAGATAATCTAAATCTCCCTTAATTACTCAGGTGGGTAGGCTAAAGGCTGAAGACTGTTAGGGGAAGGGGGCATACTGCG
>JAUVRS010000005.1 GCA_030597505.1 Desulfobacteraceae bacterium | reverse complement strand
GAGAGGCGCCCGGTGCGGTGGCCCGACCACGCACCACATGGAAAGGATGGCGTAGTGTGGTACTTATGTCGAGGCGTGTGTTTATTGTTTTGTTTCCTGGACTTGTTGGCCAATTGAGATGGAAGCGGAGGCGGCAGGGTGTCTTTATCTGGTTCAAGTTGGTTTTGGGTCAATATCTACCAACTATCAAAGCTTGGACGGTCTCTGTGAAGCATTCCCGGGTCTTGCAGCCCCTCTTTCCCTTGCGGTGATGTTTCCGGAAAAAGAGAAACAATGGCAAAGTCTGTTTTGTCGGACCTCAATGGAAATTCACTCCCCAGGCAATTCCAGCAGAATGAATCATCAAGAATAATGAAGGGTTTGCGAGAAAACCCGCAAACCCTTCATTATTTTGGTGCCGAGACGCAGAGTTGAACTGCGGACACGGGGATTTTCAGTCCCCTGCTCTACCGGCTGAGCTATCTCGGCACAGGCTGTTTATTATATTTATCATCTCACGCCTGGTCAAGGCCAATTTACGATCAGGAGCTATTCTTTTCCGATTCTTCTACCTCAATCTCAAGTTCCAGGGTTTCAAGATCTCCCTGGTCATCGATGGAAGGCAGTTTAAGGGTTTCGAGATCTCCCTGGTCATCAATTGAAGGCAATTTCAAAGCTTCAATTTCATCCTGCTCACTGATGGGAGACGGCTCCAGTGCGTCTACCCCTTCCTGGAGGATCGAATCTAATGGTTCCATCTCAGGGGGGATTTCATCTTTCTCAACCGGGGTATCATCGAGGGAAATTTCCGGCTCATCGGTCATCAAGTCATCGAGATGGATAAAGTCCGCCTCAGAAGGTTCGGATTGGTCTCCGTCAGTTTCGTAATCTTCAAATGAAAACTCTTTCGGATCAATGGTGAATTCCTCCGAACCTTCTTCCAGGGTCTTTTCTTCGGAAATTTGCGGAGAGAATATTTCCTCTTGGGCATCAAATTTGGACGGGGTATCAATCCCCTCTCCAGCACCCAAAGTGGCTTCAACTCCCGGTTCCCCCCCTTCCCCGATCAATGCCCCAAGCAAAAAAGGAGGGTCGACCTTATAGGCAGAGAGTTTCATCCTGTCTCTCTCAGAAGATATATTTTTTTTGCATTTTGGGCAGTTCTCGTTATAATCGAAACTGACGTACCCGCACTTTGGGCATTTCATTATTCCCTCCAACAAAGGTGGTTGTGGAATTATTGGCACCCCTCAATGGCATCCTTTGCCAGTTTGTCGCAACGTTCATTTTCCGGATGCCCATTGTGTCCTTTAATCCATACCCATTCTATTTGATGTGACCGGCTCCACTCTAACAGATCCTCCCACAGGTCCCTGTTTGAGACGGGTTTTTTTTGAGAATTGATCCAATTTTTCCTTTTCCATTTAGAAATCCACTGGGTCATTCCCTTCACCACATAACTTGAATCGGTGAACACCTTTACCCTGCACGGCCTCTTGAGTTGTCGCAGGGCTTCTATGACTGCCAGCAACTCCATCCGATTGTTTGTAGTCTCATTTTTGCAGCCTGAGACCTCTTTTATAGTCTGGCCATATCTCAAAATGGCCCCGTAGCCACCGGGGCCAGGGTTTCCCTTGCACGCGCCATCAGTAAAAATCTCTACCGTATGCTTGTGGGACTTCTCCATGGTCCTTTCAAATCCCCTTTACCACCATTTGAAACATTATGGCTCACCAAAACTGCTATCCGAAGGTCGCCTCTTTTGACTTTTCCTTGCTCCGATGACAAGATACTCTGACACCGAACGCTTTGGGCGCTGCGGCACCAAGATGCTACAAAAAATGGGAGGGAATGGCCAATGTCTGATCAAAACACCCTGCTATGCTTTTTTGAGTTTGTCAATTCCCGGGATATGACCCGGCTCGGAGATCTGCTCACCGATAGCACTGAATTTTATTTCCCAAAGACCCGCCCTCTGATCGGGAAAAAACGCATATTGCGTTTTTTTGGTATTCTTTTTCGCCAATACCCAGAATTGGTTTTCAATATCAAAAGAACGATTGTTCAAAGCCCTCTGGCTGCTGTACACTGGACAAACCGTGGTACCAATCGGAGGGGGGAACCTTATCAGAACGAAGGTGTTACCATCCTGGAAATGGCGGGGCCAAAAGTCGAGTTTATCAGCGATTTCTTTAAAGACACTGGAAAATTTTAACTTTTTTTTCTGATTTGTCCCCTTATTCGTACGGTTATTTCCGGCTTTTCAGGATAATTGGTCTTCAGTTTCAAAAATCCACCATAGGTCTGGGGGGGACCGGGGATGCTTTTGAACATGATCCGATACTTCCTGCCCTTTTCAACCTCTTCTATGGTGTAAGACACTTTTTCACCCAGATTAAATTCCATGGGGTCAAGCTTTAATGGTTTATCCAGTTCGGCCTTGATATCAATCACTCGAGTCACGCTTTGACCTTCCTCCCCAAAAAGACTGACATAACGGGATGAAAGATAGATCGGAACTTTGACATTGGCCGTCATTTTCAGAATAAGCGTTTTTTTCCTGGGGTCATTATGGTAAACCCTGGCACTTTTGTAAACAGATCCCTGGTATGTCCTCGTATCGAACTGAAGTCTGATTTTTCCCTCCCCGCCCGGGGGGATGGCCGTGTCAAAATGGGCCACCGTACAGCCTCACCCGGGTTTGACTTTTGTTATCTTTAGTGTTGCATTTCCTTTGTTAAAAACCCGGAAGGTGTGCGCCACAACCTCCCCTTGTTTGATATCTTTAAACTCGTGTTTCATCCCCTCTATAACAATTCTTGGTCTCTTGGCTTCTTGGGCAAAAACCCAGTTTCCAAAAAAAACAAGAACTAAGAACAGTACAAAAACGTTTTGCCAAATTCTTTTCATAAATCTGTCCCCCACAAAGAAAAATCTAGAAACTGTTTGTAGTTTTCTTGGTTCCGATTTCATGATGTAGCTCATAGCTGATCATATCTAGTTTTACAGTGAAATCAATATGTTCGACCAGGCAAGACTCTGGAACACTGATCCTGGTGGGCGAAAAATTCAAAAGGGCACTCACCTTAGCCTTCAAAAAAAGGTCTGCCACGGTCTGTGCTGCCGATGCGGGGGTGGTGATGACGCCAATTTCGATATTCAGATCCTTAACAGCCTGTTTCAAATCTTTGATGTCAATGATCCTCACACCCCCAAGCGCGGTTTTACCGATTTTACTGGAATCATTGTCAAAGGCAGCAATGCACCTAAAACCCCTTTCCCAGAGATTTTGGTGCTGCAAAAGGGCAGAGCCAAGATTGCCGATGCCCGCAATACCCAGATTCCAATCACGGTTAACCGCCAAAATTCTTTTTATATGGACCTGAAGATCGATGACATCATACCCCACACCCCTTACACCGAATTCCCCGAAATAACCAAGATCCTTTCTCACTTGAGCGGAATTTACCTGACACAGCCATGCCAGGTTTTCCGAGGAGACCATGCGATAGCCATCAAACTCTAAAAGCTCCAACTGTCTATAATATATAGAAAGTCTTGTTATGGTTGCCTTTGGGATTTTTCCAGACTTTGCCATTTGCTTTGGTCCAGGGATGTAATATGGGTTGAACTGTACTTCAAGGTTTGTTCGGATATCTCAAGGCGTATTATTATAGCCTAACCCTTCATCCGTCAATACTATAGGACAAATGCCCCCAATTCACAAGACGTCATATGGATTTTCGTTACCCCAGCTATACTTCAGCTACTATATTGACAAAAAGTAAAAAATTCAGTATGTTTACGCCGAATCCAACCCTACATACTCCTCAATTGATCTCCAGCCGGATGGGGTGTTAGCCTGTGGTCCCTAGTTTGGGAAGAGGGGTTGGTCAAGAACCGGTTCTCTTTAACAGGAGCGTATCAGTGATTATTCAGTGTCAAGAATGCGGAACAAAGTTTGATATTGACGAAACCCTTATCAAGGGCACGGGTTCCAAGGTCAAGTGTTCTATTTGCAAACACATCTTTGAGGCATACCCCCCCGGCGAATTCTTGGCTGAAGAAGCCCCTGTGTCTGCCGATGAACAGAAAGAATCAACCGGGCAACCCGTTGGTGAAGATTTCCCCGCTGAGGCACGCGAAGACAGCCCCGAATCTGAACAGGTGAATCAAAATATAGATTTTGACAAGCTTTTTGAAGATTCCCTGAATGATTTGGAAGGAGCGGCTACAGAGACTCTTGAAGATGTCGAGAAAGATGCAGAAAAGGTGCCCGGCCAAAAGGAGGCGTCAGAGAAAAACACCATTTCCATGGATTTGGACACCGGGCCGGACGAGGGATATACCGAGGAAGCCGGACCCCATAAGGACTATCTTGAGGAGGAGGCGGTCACTGCACCGGACCCCTACCAAGACAAACCAAAAAAATCCCGTTTCCTGTCCATATTCTTATTCATTGTCTTTTTGTTATTAGCGGGTGCGACATCGATCGTTTTTTGGGCTCCCGAGCTTATTCCAGATTCTTTGACCCTGCTAAAACCTACTGAAAAAGGGAACGTTACCAACTCAAATTCCAGACTGCTTTCATTTAAAAATGTGACGGGTTCCTTTGTTAGCTCGAAAAAGGGAGGGCATCTATTTGTAATCAAGGGCCTGGTTACAAACAAACACTCCAAGAGCCAAAACTTTGTCCTGGTGAAAGGCACTATCCTCGATGACAAGGGAAAGGTGGTAAAGCAAAAATTAGCCTATTGCGGTAACACCTTTAGTGTGGAGGAACTCAAGACCGTCCCCATGGAGAAAATCAACAAGGCCATGGAGAACCGCTTTGGTAAGGACAAAATAAATTTGAATGTCGCCCCAGGCGCATCCATTCCCTTTATGATCGTGTTTGGGAATTTACCCGACAATCTGAGCGAATTCACCGTAGAAGCGGTTAGTTCATCGCCTGCAAAATAAACTCACGTACCATCCCCCTCTTCTCCTTTTTGGACCTCGAAATGATCAAAAGAAAAGGCATTGATGATACCATCTCTTCCCGCAGCACCATAAGAATCTTGCGGGGCGTCTTAATGTTAACACTGGTCCTCGTAAGCGGCACCATCGGGTACATGATCATCGAAGAATGGCAGTTTTTAGATGCCCTTTATATGACGGCTATCACTATAACCACGGTGGGATATGGAGAGATAAGACAGGTGTCGGGGCCGGGCAGGGTTTTTACCATCCTCCTGATTTTTGTAGGAATAGGGGTCCTTGCCTATGCCCTTGGCATGGTAGCCCAAGCAATGGTTGAATTTCACATAAGGGCTATTTTGGGGAGAAAAAAATTGGGACTCAAAATAAGGTTACTTAAAGGCCACTACATTATGTGCGGGTATGGCCGAATAGGCAAGATTATCGCCAAGGAACTCAAATCCAACAAAATACCGGTGATCGCCATAGACCAAGATCCAAATTCAAAGGAGCCCCTGGAAAGTCAGGATATCCCCTATATCATTGGCGACGCCACCAGCGAAGATGTTTTGATTGAGGCAGGCATTGAGAGGGCAAAGGGGTTGGTGACTGTTGTGGAATCGGATGCGGACAACCTTTTCATAACAATGACCGCGCGAGGCCTAAAACCCGATCTTTATATCCTTTCCCGGGCAGATGATGAACAGACTCAAAAAAAGCTTCTGAGAGGGGGGGCGGACAGGGTAGTGCTGCCTTACTTGATTGGGGGCCGCAAGATGGCCCAGACCATCGTCAAACCAGCAGTGACAGATTTTCTGGAACTGACGGTTTATGATAAGGATATAGAATTAGGGCTGGAGGAGTTGCTGGTCGGAGAAAAGTCAAGGCTAAATGGCGTTACCCTGGTAGATTCGGGTATTAGGCAGGAAATGAACATTATCATATTGGCCATCCGCAGAAAGGATGGTGAAATGAGTTTTAACCCCTCATCCGAGACACGGATTGAATCGGGGGATACCTTGATTGCCCTTGGTCATAGCGGGGATCTTGGAAAACTGACCACCATGTTGACAGGCAGCTAAGGGCTTGCGCAGATCTAATGCCCCGTTTGTGATTTAAAAATCTCCTGGGCCCTTTTGAGGGCATCCAAATCGTCAACACCCATTACTTCCATCTCGTCAGCGACTTCGTACCCAATCTCCTCCCCACCTTCATTCATATGTTCAACGAGATCCGTGATAAAGAACTCTTCCACTTCAGATAGTTCCCCGTCAATTTGTTTCTGAACCCTGTGTGGTCTTGAGGCGAGTACCGGGAGGTAACGGAGCAATTCGTCTCTCCTTGCGGCATAGATCCCCGAATTGCAGATATCAAGGGTCTTTTTGACCTCTTCAGGATATTCGTTCCAGTATCTCCATTCAATGATCTCACGCACTCGATCTCCATCCAGTCTTAACATCCCATATTGTTTTCTTGACTCCGGGCGGAACCCAAGCACGGCCAGAGCATTGTCTTCCAACTTGGCTAGAAGCGCCCCATAGGTCTTCTTCTTAACAAACGGTACGTCGCCCATGGTGATGACCACAGAAGGGCATTTCTGTTTTTTCAAAAACCCCTCTGCCGCGAACAAGGCTCCGCCTGTTCCGTTGAGCTCCGGCTGTTCACAATAAGTTAGGCCGAGACCGCGGGTGGCCTCAATCACCTCTTCTTTTTTGTGATTGACAACCACTGCCTTGGGACCGGGAGGAAGGTCCCGGAGGATCTCAAGAAGAATCGTGCGATCCCCATCAAAGGCCGAGGCTTTTGGGAGCAGGGGCAACAGCGTCTTGTTGCCGCCAAAGTCTTTCATCCTACTCCCGCGTCCAGCAGCCAGGATTATAGATGCTGTTTTAAGGCTTTTTCCCAAGGCTTTCCTCCTCCCGCAAAATTTTCCCCTGTCCAAACAAGACAATTTTCGAGTATTTTTTGATTGACCAGGGCCGGACGATCGGTTAAAATTAAAAATATTATTATTTGCCACGAGTCGTTGCCCAAAATAGACGGCAGGGATGTTTTCAGCCCTTGATAACACCCAAGGGTCTGAGTCTGGCAACTTTGAGGGCTAGTCCGGCGTCGTGGACTACATCTACGATTTGTGATACGTTCTTATAGGCCTCTGGCATTTCTTCCTTGAGGATCCTTTTACTCCTGGATTGCACATAGATTCCTTTATCTTCCAACTCGCGATGAATCGCTCGACCTTTTGCCTTTTTTGTAGCCTGGGTACGGCTCAGGACACGGCCTGCGCCATGACAACTTGATCCAAAGCTCCGAAACATCGCCTTTTCGGCCCCCGAAAGCACGAATGAAAAGGTGCCCATATCCCCGGGAATCAGTACGGGCTGGCCGACATTGCGATAAATTTCGGGCAAGAGCGAATGCCCGGGGGGGAGGGCGCGTGTGGCACCCTTCCGATGAACACAGAGCATAACCTTATTCCCCTCTACCGTGTGCTGTTCTTTCTTGGCAATGTTATGACAGACATCATAGAGGAGCTTCATACCCAGTTCATCGGGACTTATTGAAAGGGTGCTCATAAGAGTCTCATGCGCCAGGTGCATGATGACCTGTCTGTTGGCCCATGCGTAATTGGCCGCGCATGCCATAGCCGAAAAGTATCGACGGCCCTGGTCCGATTTGAGGGGAGCACAGGCCAATTGTCTGTCCGGCAAAACAAAGGGATATTTGCCCGTTTGTGTAAACCGGTTCATCTCTTTCAGAAAGTCATCGCATATTTGATGGCCAAAGCCTCTTGAACCGGAATGGATGAGAACCGTGACTTGGCCTTCAAAAAGGTTATAGGCCTTGGCCTTTTGCGGATCGTAGATTTTATCAACCACCTGGATTTCCACAAAATGATTCCCTGAGCCCAGAGTCCCCAGCTGGTTTTGGCCTCTTTTGATGGCTCGTTCACTCAAAACCGAGGGATCAGCTCCCTCCATGGCCCCGTTGTCCTCTGTTCTCTCGAGGTCTTGAGTAGAACCATAGCCCTTTTTTACTGCCCACGCGGCGCCCTCGATGGCCATCTTGGCCTCCTCGTTTTTGGAAAGGTGAACAGGTCCTGTGGAGCCAACCCCGCTTGGGATGTTTTTAAATAGGGCAATAACGAGTTCTTTGATTTGAGACCGAATCTCATGGGCTTTGAGAAAGGTTGTGGCAAGTCGGCAACCGCAGTTGATGTCGTAGCCGACACCGCCCGGGGAGACAATGCCCTCATCAAGATCGAAGGCCGCCACTCCGCCAATAGGGAAACCGTAGCCCCAATGTATATCGGGCATGGCCAGGGAGTTGCCCACTATTCCCGGCAGGGCAGCCACATTGGCTACCTGAATGAGACTCTGATCTCCCTGGATCGCTTTTATCAATGAGTCGTTTGAAAAGATGAGCCCCGGCACCCGCATAGGACCGGTCTTTGGAATCAACCAACGGTTTTTATCTATTTTTTCAAGTTTGATGTCCATGTGAACACCTCTCAATCTTGGTTTAAGATTAAAGACCGGGAGTTATTACTAAATATCGAAAATGATGGTGGCCTCCCATTGGCGAGTCTTTTTGGCCACTTCAATCTGATGGTAGGTCACTGCTTTGACCTCACAAAGTATATCATGAAAACCCGGATCAAAGGGGACCACCCAAAGCGTAGCCTCAAGATGAAAATCGGAAATGGAATTGATCTGAACATCATCGACCACTTCCCTTTCCCCATTGAAAAAATAGAGTATCTCTCCAAGCCAGCGGACCATGAGGTCGGAAGGGTCTTCCCCCATGACTGAAAGTTTTCTGGTTCTCGTACTTTCGGGGGAACGGCCATTGACCATAATCTGCATCATGGATCTGGCAGCTCCTTCAAAGAGGTCTTTGGGGTCATGACCACGTACTGTCATGCCCAGATCGGCTGTGTGATCCAGGAGAGTAAAATCCGGTTTGTGCGATTTCATAATAAAATACTAGCTGTTAGAGGCCAAGTTGTCAAAACTTCGTCATCACCCATGGAGGAAACAAGATTATGAACTGTGCTTTTTGTGGAGAGAAGATCAGCATTGAAGGCAAGATAATGAGGCGGGACACCTGTACCCATTGCGGCAGGGATCTGCGGTCCTGTATTCAATGCAAATTCTACGATCCTCATGCCTATAACGATTGTCGAGAAGTAATGGCCGAGCGAATTGGGGATAATGAGCGGGCGAATACCTGCGAGTATTATGCCCTAAAAGGTTCGTCTGGTGGGGCAAATAACAGGAGAGTGGATGCAAAAAAAGCGCTGGAGGCGCTTTTTAAAAAATAGGGGGTCCACAGGACCCTGTTTCAGGTGAGATAACTCCTTATGCATTCCATAAGGGCGTCTATATTCGTACCCGACCGGTTGAGAAAAATAACAAAAGAGTAAACACCCTCAGCCCCACCATCTACGTATCCGGCCCGGGTTCTTATCCCTTTTAGTGATCCTGTCTTATAAGAGATCGTGCCTTTCCTTTTGAGGAGGTGGCGATAGGGTCGGAATCGCTTTAGAATAACCGCCATGTCCAGGGCTGACAGGCGGTTTTTTCTTGAAATTCCGGAGCCTTCTACAATTTGAACATCCCCCAAGTGGAGATCTTTTTTTACATAGTCTGTGATTACTCTGACGCCCTTGTTGAGGGTACCCGGGGGGCCAAACAGGCGGGCCCCAAGGGCAATAAGTATTTGATTTGCAATAAAGTTATTTGAAAATGCCAACATTTTTTTCAGGGCCTCTTCCAGGGTAAGCCTGGAGTGGTAGGTATAAATCAGTCTATCTTCGGGTCTCACTAGACCAAGACGTATATCCCCTCGGATCTTTACCCCGTTCTCTTTCAAGAAATGGCCCAAAAGCTCGCCCGCATAAAGGGCAGCCTCTCCCCGACCATGGGTAAAGGTGTAGCGGCCTCGTTTCGATTTTAAAGATTCGATTTTTTTTCGTGCCAAAGGAGTCAACGGGGTTTGTGTTTCAGCTGAAATGATCCTTCCCCCGGGATCACGTTCAAAAAAAATTGTATTGAAGTTTGCGCATAGCCCACCTACAGGCGCATCATAAGGATTGGTGGAGCGACCCCGCCCGGGGATTCTAATGTCCCCTGAAAAATAGGTATCATCCAATATCAAATCATTAATATTCTGCACCCTCTTTGCCAGGGCATGGGAAATATCTTGCCAGACCTCTGAAACCAGGAGGGGGTCACCATAGCCTTTAACCTTGAGGTTTTGGTCACGATCCAGATAGAACTCTGTTTTGAATTTGTATGACGGTCCGAGGTGATGGAGAGCAGTGAGGGCCGTCAAGATTTTGAGCGTGGAGGCCGGGACGCGTGCTTTCTTGTCATTCTTACCAAAGATGACTCGACCGTTTTGGTCTGCAATCACAATGGCATCGGAGGTCGTGGTGTTTCGCAGACACGGAAAATTTTCTTTGGCATATAAAATGGCAGGGTGGGACAGATGATAAAGCAACAGGAAAATTATGACCCCAAAAGAGCTGACAAAAGAGCAGAAAAAACGTGTCCGGAGGGTGGTGACCATTTTATTTCTCCCATGTTGACTTATGGGGGGAATCAGGTTGCTGGCGTAATCCTCAATTTTGGGGAATATCGTCGGATAAAGGATGTTCGAGGTAGTCTTGAAGGATCTCTATCTTGTCAGCGATTGATTTTCGTCTGTCGATAAACAGGTGATATTCTCCCCTTATCTGACAGATCCCGTCCTTCAGTTTCAACCCTGCCGCTTCCAGCAGGTCATAATTGAGGTGGATGCCCCGTTGAACCAGGGTTTCTTCCAATTCAGACAACCTGTTTTTGAGCTCAGGGCTGTCTCTCCGTTTTTTCTTGGTGGATTTCATGGGAATTTCCTAATATCATCCTGATATGATCTGGTCTATATCATAAGATCATGCTATTTTCAAACCGGGTTAAGGATACGGCTGGATTATTCGGGACGAGACAAGACTATTTTAAGACTCAGAAAGGAACCTATTTTGGATTTACATTTTGAAAGCATTGATCGAGTGGTTGAGGAACTGGCGGAGGCCAAATACATTGCAGATCGTTCCCTTGCGACCGTTCTGTTCCTCTCCCACCGCCTGGGAAAACCGATTTTTCTGGAGGGAGAACCAGGGGTGGGCAAAACCGAAGTGGCCATTGTCATGTCGCGTCTCTTTGATACACCTCTCATACGGCTCCAATGTTATGAAGGGCTGGATGCCTCAACCGCTCTGTACGAGTGGAACTACCCCAAACAACTCCTACACATAAGACTGGAAGAACAGGCTCAGAGAAAAAAAGATGAGATCGAAGAGATTATTTACGGCACCGAGTTCCTGATCAAACGACCTCTCCTTGAGGCATTATTGGGATCTGGTGACAAGGCGCCCGTCCTCCTCATAGATGAAATTGATCGGTCGGATGAGGAATTTGAGGCCTTTCTACTGGAGGTGCTTTCTGATTTTCAGATCACGATTCCGGAAATAGGGACCATCAAGGCCAAAACAAGACCCATGGTGGTTGTTACCTCCAACCGTACTCGCGATGTCCACGACGCGCTCAAAAGACGGTGCCTCTATCACTGGATAGAATATCCCTCATTTGAAAAAGAATACAGCATCATCAAGACCCGACTCCCCGGCATAGAATCCCGCTTTGCGAAACAGGTGACAAGATTTATGCAAAGAATCAGGACAGTGGACCTCCTGAAAAAGCCGGGAATCTCCGAAACCCTGGACTGGGCTCAGGCCCTTATGACCATGCATATACAATTTTTGGACAAAGATGTGACCATGGAGACCCTTGGATGCATCCTCAAATATCAGGAGGATATAGAGAAATTCAAAAAGGAAATCTGGGCCGACCTCGATCAACGGGTCGCCTATCTGCCCGGATGAGATTACCCATTGAAAAAAACCCATCAGTCAGAAAAAAAAGAACAGCCTGGGCTTGTCGGAGAAACAATACGTTTTGCCGGTTTTCTGAAAAACCATGGCTTTAGGGTCTTTCAAAGCAGTGTTGAGGATGCCATTCGATGCCTTGAAATAATGGGGCTTTTTAATAGAACCGATTTTCTCTCTTCCCTTCGTTCAAACCTGTGCACAAACGAACTCGAATGGAACCAATTCCCAAACTTGTTTAATGAATTCTGGAGCATGGAAGCCTTTGACACAAAGAACCTTCCCCGGGAGAATCACTCGGAAGATAAAGAGATCAAAGATGAACAGACAGATGAAGAGCTTCTTAGTAAAACGGGTCAACAAGAGAGTGCACCGGTGGAGGATCCCGACGAAAAGGAGTGGTTGGAACAGATTACCTACAGTCCAATATCAAGGGTTGAAAAAAAGGATCTCGCCGATTTCGAAAAAGGAGATATCCAGGTGGCTCAACTTGCCCTCAAAAAAATGTTCGAGCCTTTTAAGATCAACATGTCACGGCGTTCGAAGCGATCTCAAAGGGTCGGGAGCATGGATTTCCCCCGTGTTATCAAACAAAGCCTGAAGACAGGAGGCATACCTTTCAAGCTGTTTTACAGGGAAAAAAAGAGACGGCTCAAACGGTTGGTAATACTTGCCGATGTCAGCGGCTCCATGGATCGGTATGCACGGTTTGTAATGCCGTTTCTTCTCGGGTTGAGGGGAGTGGGTTCCAAGGCGGAGGTCTTTGTGTTTTCCACCTCTCTTTCTTCCATTTCATTTATAATCAGACGCTTGAACTATGATGAAATCCTGGACCATATCGCCAGTAACGTCCCGGATTGGTCGGGAGGTACAAGGATTGGTTATTCTCTTCACCAGTTTAATCAAGGCCCGGGCCAACGTCTTCTGAACCGGAGGACCGTAGTACTTATCTTGAGTGATGGATGGGATCTTGGTGGGAAAGAACTCCTGAAGCGAGAGATGGAGATGCTGCGACGTAAGGCGTATCGTCTTGTCTGGTTGAACCCTCTGGCGGGGGACCCGGGTTATGAACCCGTTTGCGGGGGAATGAAGATTGCGCTCCCGTATGTGGATCATTTTTTGCCCGTTTCGAACCTTCAAAGCCTCAAGCGGGTGGGTCGGCTCCTTTCAAAGGTAATGGTTCACTGACTCCCCTCTTTGACCAACGTGACCCCATCCGGGACCGCGAAATGAAAAAAGCCCTTTTCAAATCTTTTTTTTGGTCTCAAGTCTTTGAGCGTAAACCGGGTTACCCCGCCCAGCTGATTGTGGATCTCCATCACGCGGATATGATAGTCTTTTGTCACTTTTAGAGCTATGCTGCTAATTTCCTGCCAAGGCGGGTCTGGATTCAGCTGTATGTGATATTCCTCCCCGTTCTGTTTCCCAAGCAGGACAATTTGGAAGGTATTTTCAACTTGGGAGAGCCCACTGAATATATCACTCATTAACCGTAATTCCTTGCCAAAGTCTTTTGAAGGATATTGGTAGGCTTTTTTCTTGTCAGGGATGTACCACCAAAGTGTGCTCCCGTCGGTGATGATGGTTTCGGGTTTTGGGGAAAGTTGCTCCAGCCTCAAAAAATAAGGGGGTTTAAGGAAAATCTTACCCGTCGCCAGATCCCCTTTGATCTTATCCCCCATCATGGCCATGGACCGGGAGATCACCTCACGGGTATAATCAAGCCTAAACCCGGTGAAGTGGCCATATGTTTTTCGAACGCCTTCAAGAATATCGGAAAGCCCCTTGTCGGCAAAAGCCATATTACAAAAAAAGAGCACAAAAATATGGATAAGAATAACACCTCTTCGCATTCTATAACACCTTTCTCCCGTACACCTGTCGCGGTTTGACCCCATCGGAGGGACCCACGATCCCTTCCACCTCCATGGCCTCAATCATCCTGGCTGCCCTGTTATACCCCACTCGCAACTTACGCTGGAGCATGGAAATAGATGCCAGTTGGGTGTTACACACCACATCCACCGCCTCATCATATCGTTCGTCAAGTTCCAGTTCCTGTTGTTCGGTTTCTTCATCTTTGGCAATTTCGGAAAGAATACCGGCGTCATAATCTGGTTTTTGTTCACCTCGCAAGAAATCCGTCACCCGTTTTACCTCTTCTTCAGTCACATATGCCCCGTGGATTCTTGTGAGACGGGCAACACCTGGCGGAATAAAAAGCATGTCTCCCTCGCCTAGGAGATGCTCTGCCCCATTCATATCCAGAATGGTCCTGGAATCTACCTTGGAAGAGACCTGGAAGGATATCCGCGTGGGGAAATTGGCCTTTATAATGCCAGTCAGCACATTGACAGAAGGGCGCTGGGTAGCAATGATGAGGTGGATCCCGGCGGCACGGGCCATTTGCGCCAGCCGTGTAATTGCCTCTTCAACTGCCTTGGAGGAAACCATCATCAAGTCGGCCAGTTCATCAATGATCAGTATGATGTAGGGCAAAGTGCCATCCGGCTCCGAAGCTCCACCCACCGCAACGTTTTTCCCCTCTTTCAATATTTTACGGTTGTAAGTGTCGATATTCCTGACACCCTTCTCAGACAGAAGCTCATATCGTCTTTCCATCTCTTCCACTGCCCATCGAAGGGCCTTGGTCGCTTCCTTTGGCTTGCTTACAACCGGATGAAGCAGATGGGGGATATCACGGTAAACGGAAAGCTCAATCCTTTTTGGATCAATCATCAGGAGCCTGACCGTCTTTGGGGAAAATTTGAACAGCAAACTTTCAATAATGGTGTTTATTGAAACGCTTTTTCCCGTCCCAGTGGCCCCGGCCACAAGCAGATGGGGCATCCTGGAAAGATCTGCGATGACCGGCGACCCGGTGATATCCTTTCCAAGGGCTATTGGCAATTTGTACTTTGAATTCTTGTAGGAAGGTGTTGAAAGGACCTCCTTCAGATACACCATCTCCCTTTTGTTGTTGGGTATTTCAATCCCGATGGCGCCCTTGCCCGGAATCGGGGCAACGATTCTGATACTGGGTGCCCTGAGGGTCAGCGCGAGATCATCCGATAGACCTGCCACTTTGCTTATTTTTACGCCCGGTGCCGGTTTGAATTCATACATGGTAATAACCGGACCCGGAAGAATCTCCCTGACCTCTCCTTCAACACCAAAGTCTGCCAGCTTTTTTTCAAGACGGCGGGCATTCATCTCAAGGCTTTCCTGCTGTATCTCCACATTTTCTCTTTCCGGTGTATCGTTGAGGAGATCCAGTGAGGGCAGCTTGAACTCCCCGGCCGCATGCATAAATGAGAATTGCTCCTGCTCTGGAGTTTTGTCTTTTTCAGGGGCTTGCTTTACAATGGTCACCTTGGGTCTTGATTTCATCTTTTTTCTGGCCACCATGCTTTTTCGCGCCCTTTTTTTTCGTTCCCTCCTCTTTGTTGACATGCCTTGAATACGCCTTACCATGCCCATGACCCCAAGGCCCAGACCGGAGAAGAGGCTTCCCAGGGAAAGATGGGTTGCAACCAGAAGGGAGATAATAAAGATCGTAGAGAGGAGCACATAGGCGCCAAACTGGTTTAGAAAGCTCTTTGTCCATCCGGCAAGATAAAGCCCAGCCAGTCCGCCTGCAACCAGGTTTCCGCCCCGAAACCCCACAAGTTCATGAAACTGGAGACACAGAATCCCGGAAAAGCAAAGAGGGAGCAAAAAAACGGCAGTAACGGTTATGAGAGGATATGATGGACCACGACCACGAAATGACAAATAGGTCATGGTGAGCAAAATAATGACAAGCCAGAAAGCCGAAAACCCGAGAAGGAAAAACAACCCCCCGGCCAGATGTGCCCCCACGGTACCAAAGAGGTTATGGGCATTGCCTAAGGGGCCTGTTATGTTCCAGAAAAGCTTATCACCAGGGTCATAGGAAAAAAGGCTTCCCCCCAGGATGATGGCCATCAGCAACAAAATAAGCCCAAGGATCTCTTTGCCGATGGGGCGCGAGGGTTTATTCGCTTTGCCTTTTACGGTTGGTTTGCGGGCCAAATTTCATCTCCCAGACTTTGTCTTTGTAACTTTATAAACACTTTTGTGACAGGGGGTATCATAACCATATTTTCAGGACAACGGGAATCACCACACATTTCAAACCGTGTGGTCAGGGGCAGACACCTCAAAATCCCTGTGTCCATGGAACAAGACGTCCCCATGCTAGACCTGCATAATAGTGGGGATTATCAAGGGTCTCCTTTCAATAACGTTTTGGAAAAATTTCTTCAGGCGTCTTCCGATATCCGTTTCTACGCTGGCCCACTCTATGGAAGATGAGGTAGCAGTTTGCTCGAGCACTTCCAATACAATATGTTTGGCATCCTCCAGGATTGAACCCGTCTCATCCTCAAGCACAAATCCCCTTGAGATAATCTCAGGACCATAGACCCTCTCTGAGGTATTCCTATCCATACCCAAGAGGACGATTACAATACCATGTTCGCTGAGTCGCCTTCGGTCTTTGAGGACCATCTCTTCCACATCACCCACACCTTTTCCGTCAACAAAGACCTGACCCGCATGGACATGATCTTCCGATCGCATTTTCTGGTTTTCAAAAGAAATGACATCACCGTCTTCTGCAACAATCACCCGATCTTTTTCCATACCCATGTCCAGGGCAAGCTGGGCGTGTTTTACAAGGTGTCTATATTCACCGTGAATGGGGATAAAAAAACGCGGTTTCACCAGACTTAACATCAGCTTTAGTTCTTCCCTTCTGGCATGACCGGAGGTGTGTATTTCCGAGACTTTTTCATAAACCACCTCGGCTCCCATGCGATAGAGATTGTTTATGGTGGCGGTTATGGCTTTTTCATTTCCGGGGATAAACCGTGAAGAAAGAATGACCGTGTCATTTTGCTTTATTGTGATGTTTTTGTGTTTCCCCCGGGCCATTCTTGTGAGAGCCGACATGGGCTCCCCCTGACTTCCCGTGGTGATGACAGTGATGCATCGGTCCGGAAACTGGCTGATCTGGCGCTCACCGATTTCCACACCTTCGGGTATGCTGATAAACCCTTCCCGTTTGGCGATACCCACATTTGTAAACATACTTTTTCCGTTAAAAACAACCTTTCTTTCAAACTTCACTGCCAGATTGATGGCCTGTTGGATACGGACCATATTTGAGGCAAAACTGGCCAGAATGAGTCTGCCCTGACAAGTCCGAAACAGTTCTTCGAGGGTTTTTGTTACCTCTCGCTCGCTGAGGGTAAACCCTTCCTTTTCCGCATTGGTTGAATCGGAAAAAAGGGCCAAAACGCCCTTTTCCCCAAAATGGGCAAAACGGCCCAAGTCTGTTGGTTGGGAACCCACCGGTGTCGGGTCGATTCTAAAGTCACCGGAATGTATGATAGTGCCTTCGTCTGTTTCAATGGCGAGCCCAACACCATCAACGATGCTGTGATTTACCCCAATGTATTCGACCTTAAACGGGCCGAACTGAGTGGTATCACCAGGCTTGACCTTGAAAAAATCAGGGGTTTTGGGCAAATGATGTTCCTTTAACTTCTCCTTCAACAGTTCCAACGTAAAGCTTGTACCAAATACGGGAACACAGATATCCTTTAGGAAGAATGGCATGGCGCCGATGTGATCTTCATGACCATGGGTCAAAATTACGGCCTTGACCTTGTCCCTGTTTTCTCTGAGGTAACGAAAATCCGGTATCACAAGATCCACCCCCGGCATATAGTCATCCGGAAACATTATGCCTGCGTCAACTACCAATATATAATGGTCATCTTCAATGACCATTATATTACGGCCGATTTCTCCCAGCCCTCCCAGCGGTATGACCCTAATCATATTTCTCCTTTTTTTCGCATATGTATTCGACCCTGTTTCCCACTGGGTGGCTACAATTAAAATACGGTTATTTCATTGAATAAACAACAGTTTATCCTTTTTAAGCCCAACAGTCAATAGGGAATGGATTTCTCAAACGGCCATTTTTGTCAATCAACTTGATTTGCCATATTTTTTTGTGGTAGAGTGCGTTGTAAAATGATACCCACGTTCCTACCAAACCCTTTTCAGATGACTCAAAAAAGGAGATAAAAAATGGCAGGCGTAAACAAGGTTATACTGATCGGAAGGCTGGGCAGAGATCCCGAAGTGAGATACACACCCAGCGGGGCTGCAGTGGCCAACTTTAGTATTGCCACAAGTGAAGAGTGGAAAGACAAAAACACCGGGGAAAAGCAGGAACGTACGGAATGGCACCGGATTGATGCATGGAGACGCCTGGGAGAAATCTGCGGTGAGTATCTCCGCAAGGGAAGTCAGGTCTATATTGAAGGGAGATTGCAGACCGATACATGGGAAGATCGGGATGGAAACAAGCGTTACACCACAAAGATCGTTGCCCAGAAAATGCAGATGTTAGATTCAGCGGCAAAAGGCGGGCGGGCAGAGCCGTCAGATGGAGGTTTCCCAGGGGAAGAGCCGATAAATGTCCCTGACGATGAAATCCCGTTTTAGGACAGAATAGCGCTCAAATCAGGCCTTATCCTCGCCGGATCGCTCTTCTTCTTTGGGTGCGTCTATTTCGTCATGGGATTCGGAAGTCGCTTTCTTGAAGTTCTTGATTCCCTTGCCAAGCCCACTACCTATCTGGGGCAGTTTGCCCGCCCCAAAAATAATCAGGATTATGATCAAAATTATGATCAATTCCGGCATGCCTATACCAAACATTTATTTGCCTCCGCTCTTACGGGATTAATTTTCCAATTCCTCGGCCAATCGTGTGAATTCATCTGAATGTTTGAATTCCCCCATTGCCTTTTGGTAATCCAACCAGGCAATCCATAGTTTGCACCATTCCTCGTTGTGCCAAAAAACATCAGCCTTCTTTTTCCCCTTGGAAATTTCCAAAAAGTCTTCATATTCGGCTTGGCAAACTTTGCAAAGGTTACATTCCAAATGAGCGGAAATTGTCAGAGTGTAGGATTCCGTTTCTCTCATGTGGTGCCCACACATGGCACATCTGAATTGACACGAGGCGCACTGGACGGCACTTTGAACAGTTTCAGACCTGTGTTTGTGGATCTCTTTCTGTCTTTTTAGCTTCTTGTCTTGAAGCCGGCCTGTAAAGTCGACGACCTTTTCCATCGGGCCACTGCCATCCTGAAATGATTGTTGTATACAAGAGGCTTTATAGTATCATCAAGGCTGGCGAGAGTCAAGGAAGGATGGATCTAAATCAATTCTTTCCCTTGATCTTTAACATGGTTTCCCCAATTGTAGCAAGGTTTAACGCCACGGCAATTCCCGCTTTCTGCAAGGCGGCTATCTTGTCTTCCGCCTTCCCTTGCCCGCCCGAAATAATTGCACCCGCATGACCCATCCGTCTCCCCGGGGGAGCTGTTTGGCCTGCAATAAACGCTACCACCGGCTTGGGAAATTCTTTTTGGATGTATTCGGCAGCCTCTTCTTCGGCAGTGCCGCCGATTTCGCCAATAAGAACCACCCCTTCGGTTTCACTGTCCTCTTTGAATCTCTTTAGATGATCAATAAAGGTGGTTCCTATTATGGGATCTCCTCCGATACCGATGCAGGTGGATTGTCCCAATCCTGCCCGGGTTAACTGGTCCACCACTTCATAGGTGAGGGTACCGCTCCTTGAGATAACCGCGATGTTCCCCTGTCTGTGTATGTCCCCGGGCATTATGCCTATCTTGGTCTTGCCGGGAGAAATAATCCCGGGGCAATTGGGTCCGATCAGGACAACGTCCTTGTCGCTGATAAACCTTGCCACCTTGACCATGTCCAACACAGGGATTCCTTCTGTGATACATACAATCACCTTTATTCCGGCAGACGCGGCATCCATGATAGCATCGGCTGCAAAGGGCGGCGGAACAAAAATGCAGGAAACGTTTACCTCTTGTTTTTCCACCGCCTGTTTGACGGTGTTAAAAACCGGCACCCCTTCCACCTCACGGCCGCCCTTCCCGGGTGTAACACCTGCAGCCACCATGGTTCCGTACTCGAGCATCTGTTTGGTGTGGAAGCTCCCTTCACGTCCGGTGACCCCCTGCACGACTATCCTGCTGTTTTTATCTACTAGTATACTCATGATCAACCAGCTCCTGACACTTGCTTTGCAACCAGTTTGGCCGCCTCGGCCATATCTTTTGCAACTAAGAATTTCAGTTGGGCTTCCTCGAGGATCTCTCTGCCTTCCGCCACATTCGTCCCTTCCAGTCTCACGATGAGAGGCACACCAATTCCTTTTTTCTTTGCCGCCGCAACAAGCCCTTTTGCCAGAATATCACATCTCAATATCCCGCCAAATATGTTTATGAGTATGGCCTTGACCCGTTTGTCTTTAAGAATAATTTCAACCCCTTTCTCGATCATGGCCTCGCTTGCTCCGCCCCCCACATCAAGAAAATTGGCCGGCGCTGCACCCGCCATCTTTATGACGTCCATAGTGGCCATGGCAAGACCTGCCCCATTCACCATACAGCCGACATTACCATCCAGACGAATATAGTTAAGTTGGTATTTCTCCGCCATCAACTCCAGGGGGTCTTTTTCTCGCGGATCATCAAGTTCCAGGAGTTCCTTTTGTCTAAAAAATGCATTGCTGTCAATAATGACCTTGGCATCCAGGGCAACGGCCCTACCTTCCCTTGTCGTGACAAGGGGGTTGATCTCAATGAGGGAACAGTCGAGTGTCATAAAAAGCTTGTAGACATTGGACATGACCGCCATAAGCCCTGCGATCGTTGTCTGATCGGGAGGCGGTTCCGAGCAGTAAAGGAGGTTTCTGGCGTGATGAGGCATCCATCCCGCGACAGGGTCAACGTGCTCTTTAAAGATGACCTCGGGCGTTTTAGCAGCCACCTCTTCGATATCCATCCCTCCTGCCGTACTAAAAATCATGGTAGGATTGGCGGTGGAACGGTCGATCACCATACTGAGATAGTACTCCCGATCGATCTCAATACCTTCTTCTATGAGGACCTGGTTTACGATGACGCCCTCAGGTCCTGTCTGTTTGGTCACCAGCGGATTTCCCAGGAGTGCTTCTGTTTCGGTTACCACCTCATAGGGGTAATGGGCCAATTTAACACCCCCTGCCTTTCCCCGACCACCAGCGTGGACCTGCGCCTTTATCACCCACGGGGCGCCCTTTATGATCTGGGCCGCTCTGGTGGCCTGTTCAGCGGTTGTTACAAGTTGGCCATTTGGAACGGGAAGCCCCGACTTCAAAAAGATCTCTTTTGCCTGATATTCATGTAATTTCATAATGCTCAAACTCCAGTTTCAAGATAATACTTCTTCAAAACCTCTGGGTGGAAAATCTCGGGAGCTATTCTTATTTGCCTTCACTTCAATTGTCAAGAAACATGGGTGGCCCCGCCGATCAATTCTAAAGGGGGCCGGGTTTTTTGCCTGCAGAAGCCTTAAGTCTCCAGCGGATCAAAAGATATCCGCCAATGACCAGCAAAATGCCCACAACAAAGACAAGATCATTTTCTGTTGCCATGCCATAGCCCACAACAAGTATGCCGAAAACACAGATAAGGATAATGAGTATTTTTTCATTCTTGGGCTTCATGAGATGCCAAAGGTGCTCCGTCTATGTCCGGAGAAACACATTTTTCCGATAATATCTCAATTCTTTGACCGATTCTATGATATCGCTCATCGCCGTATGGGTCTTTTGCTTCTCAAAAGTAGGAAGCATGGGATACCATCGCTTAACAAGCTCTTTTAAACTGCTGACGTCGATGTTCCGATAATGAAGATAAGTCTCCAGTTCGGGCATATATTTCATCAGAAACCGCCGGTCCTGCCACACAGAATTGCCGCAAAGCGGTGACTTCTCTTTTTCGCAATAACGTGAGACAAACCTAAGGGTCTCCTCTTCTGCTTGCCGGCAGTCACACGTTGAAGCCTTGACTTGATCCAGAAGCCCGGAAGCCGTATGGTGGTCCCGGCTCCACGTATCCATCTGGGCAAGGACATCCTCTGAATAATTTATGGCAAAATTAGGACCCTCGGAGACGATCTCAAGCTGATCATCGGTCACGAG
>JAUVRS010000260.1 GCA_030597505.1 Desulfobacteraceae bacterium | reverse complement strand
TCGGGGAACGTGGAAGAGAATAAAAACGGGTTTTTGAAAAAGAGATTGACGCCCTGGCACATCCAGCATCTGGCGGTCAATATCGCAAGGCAAGAGGCCTACCAACAGCAGCTCGAAATTGTGAGAATGCGAGGCCTGGAGGTGATAGAGGTCAAGACAAATGCCCCGGCGGTGGGGCCCAATCGGATGGATAGGGGACGTGCAGCTTACAATAGCGCCAGGAGCGCAACAATGAGGATCCTGACGGAATCCGGGATCTCGGCAGCGGGTAGCGATTTCGGGCGCGT
The DNA here is from genome assembly GCA_030597505.1 of Desulfobacteraceae bacterium. Taxonomy (GTDB): domain Bacteria; phylum Desulfobacterota; class DSM-4660; order Desulfatiglandales; family Desulfatiglandaceae; genus JABMQV01. Next base: position 4,046 of record JAUVRS010000260.1, on the reverse strand, counting down.
AGAAGCATCCCCTTGACCTTGTAAGAACTATCTCATTTCTAGCATGGATACACTATCTAAACAAAAGATCGTAGAGTTCCTGGACGGTCTCCACCCCCAGGAGCTCCATATTCCCAAGGTGCCCCAGTCCCTCCATATTGCTCCGGGAGATTACGCACCGGGAAAAACCCAGTTTTTTTGCCTCCCTGATCCTCAGCTCCGGCTGGCTGACACCGCGGATTTCACCGGCCAGGCCAACTTCACCAAAAAACACCACATCTCTGTCAACGGTTCGATCCAGAAAACTGGACATCATTGAAGACACTATGCCGAGATCCGCGGCGGGTTCATCCACTTTCAGACCCCCGGCCACATTGACAAAGATGTCCTGATCCCCGAGCTCCAGGCCGATTCTTTTTCCGAGGACTGCCACCAGAAGCGAGATCCGGTTGTGATCGACGCCAACGGCCGTTCTTCTGGGCATTCCCAAGGGACTGGGTCCAACCAGGGCCTGGATTTCCACCAGCACGGGCCGCGTCCCTTCCAGACAGGGGATTACCACAGATCCCGGTACATCCTGGGCTCTTTCTTCAAGAAAGATTCGGGATGGATTGTCCACCTCGTTCAGCCCGCTGTCTTTCATCTCAAAGACCCCGATTTCATTGGTGGGGCCATAGCGGTTTTTGACCGAACGGAGTATACGAAACACATGTCCCCTGTCGCCTTCAAAGTAAAGGACCGTGTCCACCAGGTGTTCCAAAACCTTTGGCCCCGCGATTGAGCCGTCCTTTGTCACATGGCCGATCAGGAAAATGGGAATCCCGGATTTTTTGGCAAAGGTCATCAGCCGAGCTGCGACTTCACGCACCTGTCCGACGCTTCCGGGTGCAGAAGCAATATTGTCCGTATACATGGCCTGAATTGAGTCTACGGCCACAACATGCGGTTTCAATGGCTCCAGCCTCTCAAAGAGATCGTCAATACAGGTCCCGGTGATCACATATAGGCTGTCAGAATGGACAGACAACCGTTGGGCCCTCAACTTGATTTGCTGGGAAGACTCCTCTCCTGAGAGGTACAGCGCTCGATATCCTGTGTTTGCGAGACCTTCAAGGGCCTGAAGAATAAGGGTGGATTTCCCAATTCCCGGATCGCCCCCAATGAGGACAAGAGAGCCCGGTACCACACCCCCGCCAAGGGTTCGATCAAACTCAGAAATGCCGGTCATAAGTCGCATCTCGGTGGTAAGGGAGATGGCATCGATGGCCTGGGGTTGATCCATGGACGAACCCCCTTTTCTCATGGGGGGCTTGGCTGCCTCTTCCACCATACTGTTCCACTGACTGCAATCAGGACATCGCCCCAGCCATTTCAGGGTCTGGTACCCGCAGCTCTGGCAGACATAAGTGGATTTTGGTCGTTTGGCCATATGAACTTTACCTCAACTAAGGGCTTACGCAAAAACAACTTTACATTTTCGCAGCCCATCTTCAGGTCATCTTCGACCGTGCCTCAATCGTAAAATCCTCGAAATAGTACTACTATTTCTGTGGTTTTGCTCAATCGGCGCAGCCAAATCTGACCCAAATCTGAGCGCCAATTCTGCGAAATTATTCTTGCGCAAGCCCTAAAGGCGTTATATTTAATCCAGGTAACCCGGGATTTAGACAGTTAAAGCTTTGTAGGCGTTCACGGGTACAAAGGTTCAAGGTTCCATTCTCGTCCCCGGACTGCGCCTTTAACGATGAGAAGCTTTAACAGACGCAATTTTTGTTTTTGCCATTGTTGAGTCAGGATAGTCCCGATGGGTTGAATGAGTCAAGGGTTATGCAATTCCGCTAAAGGATGTGAGAGCACCCAATAGCTCAGGCTTTTTATCCTTGAGAAAGGTGTCGACTTCGAGTTTGTCGGTGCCAACCGTTATCTGGACAGCCCCTGTCCGACCGGTAATAAACACCTTGCATCCGAGTTCGGTGAGTCGCCTGAAGATCAGTTCTTGAGAAGACCCGGGAAGATTTTCTCTCCCGGATGAAATGACACAGATGGAAGGACTCACGGCCTCGAGGAATTCGGGTGAATTTGAGGTTTTGCTTCCGTGGTGCGGCGAGAGAAGGACATCACTTTTAAGGGCATCACTCGCGTTTGAAATGAGCACTGTTTCGCCCTCTCTTTGAAGATCCCCTGGAAACAAAAAGGTCGTTCCCCTGAAGGAAATTTTTAGCACCAGTGAATTGTTGTTTAGTCTTGCCCGGGCATCATACCGATCAGGAGAGTAGCTGTCTGGTTTGGGGTGCAGGACCTGGATTTTGACACCATGTATCGTTTTGCCGGCTGCCAGATCAGGAGGAAGAAGTTTTTTGACCCCCTTTGTCTTTAGGATGTCCATCAACTCTTCAAACGATGCTGTTTTCACCTTGTCGCCGTTCCACCAGAATTCTTTGGGTCCAAAGGCCTCGGCAATAAATCGAAGCCCGTTCATGTGATCTGACTGGGGGTGGCTCAGCACCAGGTAGTCGATCTTGCGGATCTTCGACTGCCACAAATATGGCGCAACCACCATTTTGCCAACATCAAAGGATGCATCGGAAAAGCCGCCCCCGTCTATCAGCATTTTTTCTCCGCCGGGAAATTCAACCAGCGCGGCATTACCGTTTCTTACATCCAGAAAGGTGACTCTGAGGTCTTGGTGAAGGCTTGTCCTGTAAAACCAGTATCCCAGATCCGCGAGAACAAAAATGAGTGTAAACGCAAGACCCATCCTTATCCATTTTGAGCGTGTAAAAAAAATTGTAAAAAAAATAAACATATAAAATAGAATAATTTCAACTGAATTTGGACTGACTACCCATAAACTAGCCCACGAGAGACTTGCCCAAAACCGGGTTATCTCCATGATTAGATCAAGCCCCCACTCGCCAAATTTAAGAAAAAATCCGGCCACCCGGTGGGAAAAGGGCAGGGCAGCAACCGAGAGTAGTCCCAGGGGAAGGACGCATACCCCCAGGATGGGTATGACGGTTACATTGGCCGGAACGGCGACAAGAGAGATCCTGTGAAAATAAAGTGATGTAACTGGTAGAAGAAATAGCGTGGCTGAGAGACTTACTGCCATAAGCCCCATAAGATAGACAAGTGCATTGTTGAAGAGCCAGTTTTTCCCTTTTTGGGATGTTTGAGGAGAAGGGAGTCTTCTCAGAAAAAGGGGCGTCAGCAAAAGGATCCCTGTAACGGCCAAAAATGAAAACTGAAAAGAGATGCTAAAGAGGGCGTGAGGATCCAGGGCAAGAATGAGCAGACCGGCCAGGGAAAGGGTGGACCAGACTTCCCTTTCTTTTCCAAGGATCAACGACCCAAGAAAGGTGAGGACCATGATCATGGCACGCTGTCCGGGAATCGGAAAACCTGTAAGGAGGGTATATCCTACGACCGGAAAACATGTTAAAACGGCCGCCAATCTCTGGATATTTGTCTTGAGGGCCAACCGGTATGACAGGGACAGAACCCATTTGATAAGAAAAAACGCCGTCCATGCCACGAGTCCCACGTGCAGCCCCGAAACCGCAAGTACATGGCCCAGCCCAGTCCGATTAAAGGGTTCTCTCAACTCACTGGTGAGGGTCTGGCGCTGTCCCAGGATGAGGGCGCAATAGACGGCAAAGTTCTGATCATTGAGCTTCGTTCTAAAAAAATCTCTTATGGATTGCTGGATTTTTTCAAGAAATTCCGTTTGAAAAGAGAGGTCTCCCAAACCCATGGAAACGATATATCTTCCGTCTGACACGTTGGCAGTACAGGTAAGCCCCTTATTTTTCATTGCCGATTTGTAGTCATATCCACCGGGGTTTTTGAAATTTCTGAAAGGTTTCAGCCGGGCGGGAAAACGGATCTTTTCCCCGGGTCTGAGGTCCGGGGGGTGTTTATAGATGGTCACAATGATGTCTTCGTTGACCGGGATGATCTTTCCCGTTGTAAACAGCTGTTTTGCTCTGACTCGGAGTCTGGCCGTCTCCCTGGTAACCCTGATAGTCTCCAGGACCGTTCCTTCAATTGTGACTTTGTCCTGCAAC
>JAUVRS010000070.1 GCA_030597505.1 Desulfobacteraceae bacterium | reverse complement strand
GAGTCTCTTCCCATGATGGTTGGTAAATCAAAACAGATGCTTATCCCTGTTGACCCCATTTTGATCAACTGGCGGATTCTCTCATTGGCCGTTGAAGGTGAGTTCAGGGACCCCAACTGCCGAATGGTCCAGGGTTTTCCAAGATACATTGTTTTATGAACCCCCCGGGTAAAGGGGTATTCACCTGGTTGGCCCAGATCTTTATTGTAGTCAAGCTGTGAGATATCTTCCGGATTGTAACAGGGTTTTATGGCAAACCCTGAGAGATTTTTGGCAGGGGTTTCTTCCGGCATCACCCTTACTCCTTTGTTTTTATGTATGTCTTGAGGACCTTATCAACCACTGAATAGGGGTCATCTTTACCTTTAATAATATTCTCTATATATCTCTTTTTTTTACCTGTTCCCTTAAGTCCTTTGAAGATAAGTTTTTGCAGTTCGTCCTTAAGGATAAGCCCCAACTCATGCTCCACCCGTTCAAATCTCACCTGATCCATGGCATCGGATTTTTGAAGATGGGTCTGATGCTCCTTTATGGCTGCGGTTAATTCATCCATGCCCTGGATGTCTTTGGGCTTGTCTCCCACCGAGATTGTGGGGATGACCTTGGGCACCCATTCCCCTTCCTCAAATGAGGTCGCGGAAAGGGTGGCGTTGAGGTGGCGGAGGCAGGCATTTGTGCCGTCCAGGTCCGCCTTGTTGAGCACAATGATATTTGCGATTTCCATTATTCCGGCCTTCATGGCCTGGATATCATCGCCCATACCCGGGGTGACCACCAGCAGGCATGTGTGTGCAATGTGGATTACATCAATTTCATCCTGCCCTGCACCCAGGGTTTCAACAATGACTATCTCCGCTCCCATGGCTTCGATAATACGGATCACGTCATATGTGGCTCTGGAAAGCCCCCCCAGATAACCCCGTGAGGCCATACTGCGAATATAAACACCGTTGTCCTGGGAGTGGCTGTGCAACCGGATACGCTCCCCCAGAACAGCCCCGCCGGAGAAGGGGCTGCTTGGATCCACCAGAACAACCCCAACGATCTTATCCTGGTCACGAAATTTCCGGATCAGGTGATTTGTAAGCGTGCTCTTTCCGGCGCCACCGGCCCCGGTAATCCCAATGATAAACGCTTTTCCGGTGCGAGGATAAATCCGTCTCATCACCTCATGGGTTTCTTCCATCCCGTCTTCAACCCAGGTAATGAGACGGGCGGTCGCCCTGCGATCTCCGGAAAAGAGTCTTTTGACCATTTCGTCTATGTCAGGCCCGTTATCCATTCTATCTTTTTACGTTCTGCTGAATATACTGAACAATCGTGTTGGTCAGAGAACCTGCCCTAAACACCCTGTCGATTCCCATTTCTTCAAGGGGGGGGATGTCTTCAACAGGAAACGTTCCGCCAGCCACCAGAAGGACATCATCAAGGTGGTTTTTTTTCATTTCCGCAACAATTTTTGGGGTAAAGACCAGGTGTTCTCCGGAGAGATAGCTTACGCCGATCACATCCACGTCCTCATCAATGGCCGCTTTCACAATCCCTCCCGGCGTCTGATACATCCCCAGGTATAAGACCTCCATACCCGCTTCTTTTAGCAGGGATGCTACCACCTTTACCCCCCGGTCATGACCGTCAAGTCCTACCTTGGTGACCAGTACCTTGATTTTCTTTTTTTTGGTTTCCGCCATGTCTGTTGCTCCTTTACACGTCTAGTTAAAGGGGGATTCCACGGTCTCCATCGGGTCATAGGGATAACCAAAGGCCTCACGGACGGTGCCCAAGAGTTCACCGGTCGTACCAAAGGCCTTTGACGCTTCAACCATGGGAAGAATGACATTTTTCTTTTCTCCGGCTGCGTCCCTGAGACGGCTGATGGCCTCCTTGAGTTTATCCGTGTCCCGTGTCCGCCTGAGTTTCTTGACCTCCTCGATCTGCTGTGTGGCCGAGTGACCGGAAACCCGCTGTACGCCTAAGGGCGTCGTTTTTTCCTGTTCTGTTGTAAATGTATTTACGCCGACCACGAGTTTTTCCCCGTTATCCAATTCCTTCTGGCGTTTGAGCGCCTCGGATTCAAATTTCCGGTCCAGCCATTCCGTGCGGATCGCCTCTTCCATCCCGCCTACTTCATCCACCTGTTTCATGACCTTGAGGGTCTCCTCCTCGATCCTGTCGGTGAGGCTTTCCACATAGTATGAACCACCCAGGGGATCGGCCACATTGGTGACACCGGTTTCATATGCAAGGATCTGTTGCGTCCTGAGAGCCTGAAGATGTGCCTTTTCGGTTGGGAGGCACATGGGCTCATCGTATGAACAGCAATGGAGCGATTGCACACCGGAGAGTACCGCTGCCAGTGCCTCATAGGATGTGCGAACGATATTGTTGAGCGGCTGCTGGGGGACCAGAGAACACCCGGCTGTATGTACGGCGAATCGGAACTGCATGGATCTTGGATTTTTTGCGCCATATTTTTCTTTTATCAATTTTGCCCACATCCTTCGGGCAGCGCGGATCTTGGCAACTTCCTCAAAGAGATCGATATGACAAGAAACATAAAAGGTGAACCTCGGGGCAAACTCATCTATATCCAGTCCTCGGCGGATCAATTCATCCACATAACACATGGCGATACCAAAACCAAAGGCCACTTCCTGGGGCGCAGTGATCCCCTGTTCCCTTAGATCATACATGTTGACGGTGGTGTAGTACCACTTGGGGAGTTCTTTGGTGCAGAATTCCATGACATCCGCCCCAAGTTTTATGGATAGATCCAGGGGGCAGGCGGGCCGAAATCCGCAATACCGAAAATGTATGGGATCATTCTGGATTGAGCCCTTTAAGACCGGGAGATCATAACCGCGGTTTTCAGCCACTGCCACATATTGTGCCATTGTTACCGCGGCCGCCGTGGAGGCGGTGATGAGAGACCAGCTGACCTTGTCCAGAGGAATATCCTTTGTCAGGGTTTCCATATCCTTTATTGAGGTTATGTTTACACCCGTCAGACCCACCTCATCAACCGACCAGGGGTGATCCGCATCAAGCCCCATCTCATAGGTTACGTCTGCAATGGTGTTTAACCCCGACCCGCCATGTTCGGAGAGGTATTTTAACCTTTCATGGGTGTCTGCGGGAGACCCGATTCCCACTACCTCTCTCCGGGTCCACAGACGGCCCCTGAACATGTTTGCATGAATTCCCCTGGTAAAAGGGTAGGTTCCTGAGTCGGCGATTTCTTTTTGATATTTTTCATGGGGTCTATCCTCCGGGGTATAAATCTCCTTTAGATCAAATCCTGACCAGCTTTTGGAGCTCGAGGGTTTTTCATAGTATGACTTGATATAATCATCCCACGTCCCTTCTATTTGCACTTCTTTTTTTTCTTCTCTGATGACATTGCCCATGGTTCCCCCTCTCAAGTTATGATCTCAATGCCGGGATGGATGTGCCTTCCCCGAAACAATGACTCAATTTTGGCTTGACTTCTGATTTCGTTATAGCTACTTAATAGTTAGTAAAAATAACTTACCGTTTATTTAATGTCAATAATATTTTGGTAAGTTCTTAACAAGTTCGGGCACCGCGTGGGGTTCAGCTGTTTCTCGTATCAGCTCAATATTTCGGGGAACCCGAATTTATGCGGACATCTCTGGATTACGACTGGCGATGGCAGAACATACTGACATCTCTTTTAAGAGCCGCAAAACCCAGAAGATACTCGCATCACGGCGGTGAGGTTTACAATCCTGCCCGGAACAGCCCCTAAGATGATTGCCCCTATTACGTTTGGCTGTCCCGCCTGTCCTGGGCAGATTGGTTAAGTTATTTGGGGCGTGGCAGATGCGCTGCAAGAACTTAAATTGCGCCTCTTAAAAGAGATGTCAGTATGTTCCGCCACTATGAATTAAATCCGCTACTTGTTGAGCTATTGCTATTTTTCTTATTTCTCCCGGACTTATTGAGAAGTTACATATTTTGAACCCAAAAGAAGATTTTTTTTGGAAAAGGTTTCAAGCCTAAAAAGATAAATATTTACTTTAAATTAGTGGAGCATCTAATGGATAAAACGGCCAATCACCATGATTTCAAGGGGTTAGACAAAAGCGTAAGAATACAAAAAATTATCGATACCGCTGTTGAGCTTTTTCACCGGAAAGGCTATCGATCGACCACATTGGACGATGTTTCACGAGAGTTGGGGATCACCAAGGCCGCTTTATATCACTATGTTTCCAGTAAAGAAAAGCTTCTTTCGGTTATCTATATCCAGGCATTGGAGAACATCTTTCGAAATGTCTATCCGATTTCAGAAGAGGATCTGCCACCGGACGAAAAACTGCGGCGTATTATCCGGAACCATGTAAAGGAAATCATCATCCAGTCCCTCCCCATGTTCGCGGTTTTTTTTAGCGAAGAAAGTCAGCTCCCAAAAGAGGAATTTCAAAAGATCCGTGATGAAAAAAAGAAATACACAAAGATAATCGAAGAGATCATAGAAGAGGGCATTTCAAAGGGAATTTTTAGAAAGGTGGACCCAAGGCTTCAGGCATATGCCATCATCGGGATGTGCAACTGGGTGTACAAATGGTACAAACCCGAGCACACGCGGTACACCCCGGATCGGATCGCTGATCACTTTATCGTCCTCCTTGAGGCGGGTTATCTCAAGGTTGAACCGGGAAAGGGTGATGTGCGGGTCTCGGAATCACCGGAAGTCCCGAAGCAAAGAGACTTGGGCCGCGGGACGTCTGTCTACAGAAAACTAAAGGCCCAATGTCAGGGGTTGATGGATCTGATTGAGGAGTTGGAAGATTCAGGGGAAACCCTGTAATAGCGGTTCCATCAGACCATACTATCCTCAAACTGGTCAAGGGGTGTAAGGGGCAATTCTATCCTCAAGACAATGGTGCCATCTTCCCGGCGGTTGAGGTTGACCTTTCCGCCGTGTCGGTGGATGATAATCTTTGAAAACGGAAGTCCCAGTATTTCTGTGTCGTTTTTGGCGGTGAAGCGGGGAAAAAAGAACTGGGTGAGATCTTCTCCTGAGAGCCCTTCTGCCCGGTGACTGATTACCACAACCGCCATTTCCGCCTCTTTGGAGGTTGAAAGAAAGATTTGTTCACCCTCGGGCACCGAAATGACCGCCTCCTTTATGAGGTTTTCAAATGCCCGGTTGAGCAGTTCTTTGTCCCCTCGGATTTTTGGAAGGGATACATCGAGGGATTCCGTGATTGTTACGCGATGTTGCCTTATCTCGTCTTCGAGTGCGTCTGTTATGGACCTGAGAAGTTTGTTCAAATCCATCTCGGATATGGAAAGGGTGATGGGTTTGATCATGGAAAAAATAATCGTCAGGATCTCCTCCAACCTGGAGACTTCCTCGACGATGATATTGGCGGTTTTCCGGTTGGGGTCTGTTTCAGGGAGGGAATCACGAAGACGACGGGCGAACCCCCCGGCGCTTGCCAGCGGGTTTCTCATCTCATGGGCAAACCGGGCCGAGATTTCCCCCAGGACCCGAACCTCCTCTGTCTGAATGGCTCTTTCCTGGAGTTCTTTTAGCTGGGTAATGTCCACCATGATGCCATCGATCCATTTTATCCGCCCCTTGTGGTCTTTTTGGGGGAGGGCTTGGTCAATAAAAGTAAAGGTATTCCCCTGTTTGTCTCTGATGGTCCTCTCAACACGTGATTTTACTGCCTGATCCCAGGAAATGATGTCTTCGTCTCCAATTTGGCACTCATCGGGACCACAAATCTTTTCACGCCAAAACAGTTTGTTTCCCACCACCTCTTCCGGTGAATACCCGAGTTTTTTTGTGAAATAGTGGTTTATGAATTCGGTGGTGCCATCATTAAGAATGCGATAGACGATCAAGGGGGCATGTTCCACAAGGGTCCGGTACTTCTCTTCCGAGGCAATAAGCTCGGCGGTTCTCTCTTTTACCCGGACCTCCAGGGTCTTGGCGTAATCTTTTATCTGGGCTTGTCGCTGGTCCAGGACCTCCATCATTTTGGTGAGAGAGTGGGTCAGCTCGCCCAGTTCATCCGGAGGTCTTTGCTCCAAAGTGATTCCCGTCTTTCCGTCTGCGATTTCCTGAGCCTCCTTTACGATCTCCTTTATGGGTCGCAGAAAAGCCATTGCAATTACCCATATCAGTGCAAAAGAAACCACTATGCCACCGCCCCCCACGGCAAACATCAGGGTCTCGGTCTCAGACAATCGCTCCAGGATGCTCGAACGGTCAAGCTCTATCTCGACCTGGGCCACCACCTGACCGGCGTAATCGGTCACCGCCCCCAACAAGATCGACTTGTCAGGGTAGCCAGGTGGAGAAATCAGAATCAACGGGTTTTCTGTCCGGAGTTGGGCTAAATATTTGGTGAGGGGGAATGGAGCGGCCCCATCCAGGGTGGTGGCAAGTTTTTTGTAACGATCCTCCGCCAGTTTTTCAAAGACCGTAAAATCGGCATCCCAACTTCTCTTTAGTTCTTTTAGGAACTGGCGCCCAAAAGGATAGCCGATTTCAATGCTCCCTGCCAGGGTACCTTTGTAGTAGATGGGGACAATCCCGCGGATGGCCAGACCCGCCATTCCCCATTCGAGTCCGGCAACTCCTTTCCCTTTCTTCATGGCGTCCATGACGGTTGTCCTATATGAGATCATCTCGCCTTCGCTCAAGGCATCCGAAAGATGGAGTCTCAAAAAGGACTTGGCCGGTGGGATGTGAAAATGAAACTGAAGAATACCGTATTCTGTCTTGAGTTGTCTGAATATGGGAGAGAGGAGTTTAGCGAGGCTGTTTCGATTTCGTTCTGCGAGCAGTTTCTGAACCTCCGGGTTGCCTGCGATGACGGTGGCCAGAGAAAGGGCCCTGATTTTTCGATGCTCTGTTTCCGTAAGAAACAGCCTGTAGAGAAAAAGACATTCTCTTTTTTCTTCTTTTTTTATGAGATCATGTTGTGAACTAAGACCGATGTACACGAGGATTACGGTCCCCAAAAAGGAAAAAGTCAAAAAGGGGATAAGCAACTTCCATTTTAAACTGATGCCTTGAATTCTGTGGAAAAACGTGGAGGGGGTAACTGGTTTCATGGGGCTATTTCCAACGGATGCGGCGCTGTTGATCCGGGCGCTACTCAAAAGGGCCAGAGACAGCATCCACTTTTCTTGAATTCCCCTTCGCAAGCGGCCAACTGGCTTTTGTACCGGTTGGCCGTGGCTTGAACCTTCCGGGCAACCCGCATCAGCCAAGCCTTCTTTTTATAAGTCTTTCTATTAAATCCCCCGCGACCTTCATGATAGGCAAGATAGAGGTTGTACGCATCGTTTTTTGCGATATGGCACTTTTTGTGGCTGAGATGAGAGTACCATCCCACAAAATCGATTGCATCCTCGAAATCATCCCTATCGGCCCATGAGTTTCCGGTGCTGTCCTGGTATTCTTTCCATGTGTTGTCTTTTGCCTGTGCATACCCATAGGCCGAAGAGGGGCGAGGGCCGGGAAATATCCACAGACATGTGGTCCTGGGGGGCTTGGCATCACTTACATACCGTGATTCGTGGTGAAGGATTGCCATCATGACGGGTATGGGGATCCCCCATTTCTTGTAGGCGTCCCGGGCATCATCATACCAGTCCCGGTTTTCCCTGAAGATCTCGCAGATGTTATCGAGCCTTTTGGGTGGGGATGGGCTACCGCACCCCCAAAACAGGGCAAGGAAAAGAAATAGTGCAGGGGTACATACCTTTAAGGTCCTGGTCATCCTTATGGTAGCCCTTTAGTTGCCTTTCTTACCGAAATAGAACCCTCCAAATTCCTTTAACAACACCCTGATGGCGGTTGTGTGTGTGAGATCCGTGGTCTGTTTGCACTTCATTGCTTGGATCAGCATCTTGTGAAGAAGTGTCAGTTTTCTGTTATAATTCTGGGTGTCAGGTTTAATCCGTTGTGTCATAAAATACTGGGTTACGATTTCCTGGAGTTGGCTCGCATGGTCCTCCTTGTTCATAACCCATCTTACGAGTTGATTGTAGTTTACGGGTTTTGCGGTTTCCAGTTTGACGATTTCTTTTATGGATTTTTCGATCGTCGTGATGTGTTCAGAAATCATGGCGATTCGCATCTGATCATCATAGATCCCGCAGGGGATTTCACAGTGTGCCAAAACACTGACGGCCGTAAGACCCATGATGGAAGAAAACAACAGGACTTGAAACCATATTCTTTTCATCTTCCTCTCCTTTTTTGATTCTGCCAAGTTATTTCTGCGCAGGCCCTAAGTGCTCACAATTTACTGTGCAGAATCCGTATAGATCTGCCGAATAAAGGGCCAGGTGTCATCCTTATTCAGATAAAGCATATGCTCCTTGCACCCGGTCCTGCTGCAGAGGGTAATAATGCTTTTTGAAAATGCCGTTAACATAAAACACGGGCTTCCGCATTTGCAGTCGTGTTTGGACTCCAGCAGAAGGCTGCTTTTGCAGCTCGGGCAAATAAATTCGACGGTCATATCTTTTTTGGCATCAAAATTTTCAGGGAACTCAATCCTATAATCATCAAATTTATCTGTCAGAGTGAAAATATCGTGTCTTTTGTGCTCTCCATTTTCTTCCCACTTACCCAAGAGGACGATCTGACCCTTTTCGTTGTTTACATCTTTTCCGCAAACAGGGCATTTGGCCCATAATTTTACAAGATTGCTGTGCCCTTTTTGAGCGTAGGGACTTTTTTCTATGGATACAAATTCGTCTTTATTGTCAAGGTTCAATTTCAACATTTTGAAATCCTTTTCCTATCTGAACAGTTGATTAAACAGGCTGGAGATAGCTTTTTTCATGTCAGCGTCAACAACACTGAATATGATACTGATCTCAGAGCCGCCTTTGTTGATCATTTCTACGTTGACTGCCGCTTTTCTAAAGGCCAGAAACACATCAGAGATTGCATTGATATTCTTTTTTAACCCTTGCCCCACAATGGAAATCAGGGCCCTGTTGTAATCAAAATATACATTGTCAGCTCTGAGAACACTGTATATCTGATTGCATAAAGCACGAATCTTCTCCAGGGGCAACTGGTCCTGTTTCAAAATTACAGTCATGGTATCCACACCCGAGGGAAGGTGTTCGTAGGAGAGGTTGTTGTCTTCAATAATCTTTAATAACCTGCGACCGATACCTATCTCCTTATTCATCATATATTTCTCAATGGTTATTGTACAAAACCCCTTTTCTGATGCGATTCCGACCAGATTCTGTCCCTTTCTTTTGCCTACGATGAGTGTTCCCGGCTTTGAAGGATCATGGAAGTTAACCAATTTCATAGGAATTTCTTTTTCTATCAGTGGCGCCAGAAAGAATTCGTTAAATGGTCTCATGCCGCCATAAGTCATTTCTCGAAGTTCCTGGTAGGTCATTTCCCGGATCAATTGGTTATGTTTTTGTAGTGCGGGATCACAGACATTCAACCCGTCATAGCCAAAAAAGTTTTCATATAATTCTGCATCCAGGGCATTGGACAGGATGGTACCGGTCAGGTCACTGCCGCCTTTGCTTAACATGGCGATTTCATTTTTCTTTGTATAACCAAAGAACCCCGGAATAATATTAACCATATCATTTGAAAGAGAATCGCTTACTTTTTTATAGGACTCTTTTAGTAAATTCGCATTTCCGAAAACAGGTGTAACGAGCAGGCCCGCATCCTTGGGATCAACATATTGGCAATTCAAACCTTCCATTTTAAGGTATTCGGCTGTCAATCTGGCACTGTATTCTTCCCCGGCACATTTGAGTTTATCGAAATATTTCCCCCTATTTTTTTCCTTCCGCTGCACCCTTTCTCTAAGGTTGTCAAAGCAGTTGTCGAGTGAGGCGCTGGAAACCTTTAAGGGCTTAAAGATGTTTGTATAGCGCTGCCGAAGGTTTTCGAACAGCTCTTGATTGATTTTTTTTGTTTTGAGAAAATAATCTGCCAACCTGGCAAGGTCTTTTGCAGTGCTTTCTTTCTTGTCTGTTTTGCCAGGAGCGCCAACGACGACTATCTTTCTTTTATTGT
>JAUVRS010000206.1 GCA_030597505.1 Desulfobacteraceae bacterium | reverse complement strand
TGCACTGGGGCTCAGTTCTCCCACCGAGGGGACGGAGCCGTCCCTTTTTCCATAAAAGGTCTTTATCCCGATTCTGGATGCCAGCTCGGCCGCAAGGATCTTGACGTTTTCCTCAAGAAAAGGGATCACCTCTTCCACAATGAGGATCTTCTCTGTCCTTGCCATGTGCTTCGCCAAGAGGTCTGGTGGAAGGGGCCAGGTGGTTCCAAGTTTTAACAGACCGACCCTCTCCTCCACACCCAAAATCCGGATGGCCTCCCGGCTGTAAAGATTACAGACGCTGCTGGTAATCAGGAGCAGTTCCGGAGATTCCGGTCCGTTATAGGTGTTAAACGGGCTCTCTTCGAAAAGGGCCACAGCTTTTTTTAGCTTCTCCTGCTGAAGTTCGTGTTTGTACGCCACGGGCATGCTGTAGACCGCCCCTTCCATGGGGTCAAGGAGGGGTCCGTCGTGTTTGAAAAAGGCCCTCGCCTCTGTCTTTGGAAGCTCCCCCAGGACCACCTTCCCGCTGGCATGGGAAAGTCTGGTGACACTCCTGACCATGACCACGTTGCGGATCTCCTCCGAGAGGTCAAAGGCCCATTTGACCATTTCTTTGGCCTCCTGAAAGTCCCCCGGTTCCAGAAGGGGGATTTCCACGAGTCTCGCAAAATGGCGGGATTCTCCTTCGTTTGCGCTTGAGAGGGCTCCGGGGTCATCACAGGGCATAAGGACCATCCCGCCTCTTGTGCCCGATCCGGCCAGATGAAGAAGAAAGTCAGAGGCCACGTTTACACCGTTTTGTTTCATGACACAAAGGGCCCTGAGACCAGAGAAAGAAGCTGCGGCTGCCACTTCCATGGCAAGTTTTTCATTTGTGGACCATTCCACGTAAAGATGCCGTTCCTGTGATACCCTGGCCAGGTTTTCGATGATTTCAGAAGAAGGGGTACCGGGGTATCCGGTAGCCACGCTGATTCCGGCTTCCAGTGCACCCCGGGCGATCGCCTCGTTCCCCATGAACAGACGCTGCTCTCCCTTTTGGCCGTCCACCAAGTATGACATGTTGCCTCCCTGTGTTATCCAATAATACCCTGCACAACTTCCTCGGCGATTCTCAAAACGGCCCGTGGTCCATCTGCAGGGCTGTTGAGGAGGCCTTCTTCCCTGGCCCGGTTCAAAGACCGCCTTTTTTTGTTGGCCGCAGCAAGGGAGAGGTGCTCCAGGTTTTCATCCGGCATTTTGTCCAGGATTAGATAACCTGCCTCCTCGGCCTCCTGAACCAGCCGTTCACCCCTTTCCGTACGCACGATCAGGGTGTTCCGATCGGGTGCTCCCTCCAAAACCCCTACGGATATGTCCGCCCATTCGGATGTCATGTCCGGACAGACATGGCATGCGTTTGGAACAAGGGGTCGGATTGCTTCCAGTGGTATTTCGATTACCTCATCTCCCGTTTCCACGATAAACACCTCGGCCGGTGGGGGCGGAATGTCGGTTTTCCGAATTCGGGAGATCTCCACTTTTTTTGAAAGAAAGGCCAGTAACTCCCTTGTATCCAGGGCCCAGGTACAAAAAAGCCCAACCACCAGGGCCACCGGGTCCACAAATGCTTCCTTCTTGAGGAGGTTCGACCGCATCTTTGCCACGGCCATTACCTGGCACGGTGTTCCTACCACGCCCAGATGCTGGTAGCCCTCCTGAACTCCCTGGTTGAGCCCTGCCAGGGTTGGGGCTGCCATATATTTGGACGTGGCACATTTTGCCACTTCTTCCGGGTGGGTCACCAGCCTTGGAGCCGGGACCATACCTTTATGGTCTGTGAGAACCGCAGCGTCAATCATGTCTGTTTTCAGGGCAAAGACCATCAGTGCGGAGACGGTACCGCCGGCCTGGAATGCCCCGTCGGTCATGCCTTTCCCCGCATGAGCCACAAACACATCCCGATAATTTCCCAAAGGGCTTCCATCATAGGGTTTTTTAAAAAACAGTGACGAAAGCTCATCCATATCCAGCTCCGCCTTTGGGCAGCTGGCATAGCAGCGCCCTTCGGAAAGAGTACATGGAAAAAGCATGGCCGTCTTTCCCCTGTAGTTCTTAAAATAGGGGCACAGGTTTACACAAGCCCCGCATCCGATGCACAAGTCCCTCTTGTGGACATCTTCCAGGAGTTCATTTGGCCCGAAGATTTGCATCTTTTAGTTACCTCTCATGTTTTTATGGCGTTTGTTGCAAACGAGAGACCCGGGAGACGGAAATACCGGTTTGTCAAAACATGGCCCCAACCCATCCACTCCAAGCCCCAAATACCGCTCTTATGTAATCTCGACATAGCCCCCCTGAAGGAGATTGCGCTATTCCGGTCCTCTTTTTCAATTCCCGGAAAAATATGCCGCAGGATACTATCCATTTTTGCTAATCGAGAATCTCGCTTATCTGTCTGGTGGGCGTTATATTTGTAAAATTGAGAACATCTCCCCTCAAGAAATGACCCACTTCGGCCATTCCTTTTTCAAACCCCTCCCGGTCTTCAAAATAAACGTGCCCGATGCATATAAAAGGCGCGGGTTGATCCCCTCCTCCCGAAATCCCTTTATCAACAGATGTCTTTACAAGACCAAATGGTTTCAGATGTTTTTGCACCAATGCCATGTGGGTTGTTTTGTAGTAATCAAAATCGAACTCAGCCCCGTCTTTATCTGGATACATTACACTCATCTTGATCATATCTTCCCTCCTCTAAATTCTGGTACCCCACTTTTTGAAAATCACAACATTCCCTGACTGATGTTTTTGATCATCATGATCTTAAATGGGTCCCGTGTTTGGGGCCGTGGCATTTCTCCCACAAGGGAGAAAAAAATTCGACCTTGTCGACACCTTTACTTCTCAGCCCATCCCAGATCGGGGACTCGGGTGTGCCAGTCAGTTGCCTGTTGAAAGGCATATCCGGCTCGGAGCACCACGTTTTCCTGAAATGATTTACCGTAAAGCATCAATCCAATGGGGAGACCTTCCCTTGTAAATCCGCATGGAACGCTTAAACCACACAGATTGAGGATGTTCCCGATGGAGGTGTTGCGAAGATAGGTCAGGTTTATTTCGGAATAGGCCTCAATGCTCGCCTCAGCTTCGGCAACGGGTTTGGCGGGGATGGCAGTCGTGGGTACGAGCAGCACATCCACGTCTCTCAGGGATGCGTTGGCTTTTACGCGAAGGTCTTTCCAATCCAGGGCGTTTTGCAGGTATTCACTGGCGCTGATCTCCTTGCCTTTTATCATTCGGTGGGCCACAATCGGGTCCAACTCGTCGAAATGCTCCTCCAGCAGTCTCTTATTGAGTGTGTAGGCCTCGGCTGCTATGACCAACCCCTGACGGTTGAGTTCCAAGGCATCCCCTGCTGCCGGCACTTCTATACTTCCAACGTGGGCCCCCGTTTCCTCAAAGACTTTTGCGGTTTCCCGTACGGCCTTTTCCACTTCAGGATGGATATTTTCCCAGAAAACCGTTTCTGCAAAAGCCACACGAAGCCCCCGTGCCCCCAGTTTCAAGTCCTCCAATACATCGTGTTGCGTGTGGGGCCAGGTGGTGTCATCGTTTAGATCAATCCCCTGAAGGCATTGATAAATTATAGCGGCATCTTCTACAGAACGGGTCAGAGGTCCCACCGAATCCAGGCTCCAGCTCAAGGGATAGACCCCGGCACGACTGATCCTCCCCACAGTGGACTTGAAACCGGTGGTTCCGCAAAGAGCGGCAGGGATTCGAACAGACCCTCCCGTGTCGCTTCCCAGCCCCGCAGGTGCTATTCCGGCCGCCACTGCCACGGCCGATCCGCTGCTCGAGCCACCGGGCACATGATGGTCCCGGCACCAGGGGTTGTGGGGTGTGCCATGATCGTGATTGATCCCCACCCCGCTGTAAGCGAACTGAGCCGTATGGGTCTTGCCAAGCAAGATCATCCCGGCCTGACTCAGACGTCGTATCACATGGGCATCTTCCAAGGCGATATTATTCTCCAGGAGTCTTGTCCCCGCACATGTGGGGAGTCCCTTGACATCAAAAAGATCTTTGGCCACGTAGGGAATCCCGTGAAGGGGTCCAAGATCCTGTCCGGCCCGCAATGCCATTTCCGCGGCCCGCGCTTCCGCAAACGCCCTTTCGCGGCACACAAGTTTGAAAACGTTTAGATTTTCGTCCAGCGATTCCAGACGTGAGAAAAGGTGTTCGGTAATTTCAACAGGCGAGAGTTCACCGGCCCGGATGCTCCGTGCCAGGGCAGTGATGGTTTGATAATGTAACGGTGTGTTATCCATTCTATAACATCTCCTTGTCTGGAACCTAAGGGCTTGCGCTCTCTTATTGCCACATCAAAACTTGTAAGGTCAAGAAGAAATCTGAGGAAGTCTGTAACAGACAAGCACCGGCAAACTTTCAAATCCAGGGTTAAGTTGTTTTGGCCACGCCCTATGACCCCTGTGTTCCACCGTGTGTGCCCAAAAAAAAGTATATTGTGATTTCTGTTTTTTTCAGAATGTGATAGAAGCCGGACAGCAGAAAATAAAAAAGGAGGGAAATATGGGTTTGATAAATGTTGATCGGAAAAAATGTAAACAGGACGGTATCTGCGTGGCCGAATGTCCCGCAAGAATCATCGAAATCGCCTCCAAAGAGGATTACCCGAGCCCAGCACCGGACTTTAATGATTTTTGTTTAAAATGCGGCCACTGTGTAGCGGTCTGTCCTGTGGGGGCATTAAGCCTGGACTGGCTAAACCCCGAAGATTGCAAACCGGTCAAGTCGGATTTGGCGGTGACGCCGGATCAGGCTGAACAGTTTTTGTGCGGACGACGCTCTATCCGGGCCTTCAGGGAAAAGACGGTGCCGCGAAATATCTTGGAGAAACTCCTCGAAATAGCCTGTGCCGCCCCGTCTGCCAAGAATCAGCAACCCTGGCACTGGATAGTGGTTCAGGAGCCTGAGGAAGTCCGGCGGATGGCCGCCATGGTTATCGACTGGATGCGGAAGGTGATCCAGAGCAACCCGGAAGCAGCGGAATCAATGGGGTTCACACGTGTTGTGGCTGGCTGGGATAAAGGCAACGAGCGTATCTGCCGGGGCGCACCACATGTTATTGTAGCCCATTGCGAAAAGGATTACGGTTTTGGGGCTGAGGATTGCGCACTTGCGATCAGCCTCATTGATTTGTATTCCACAAGCATCGGGTTGGGGGCCTGCTGGGGCGGATATTTTT
>JAUVRS010000299.1 GCA_030597505.1 Desulfobacteraceae bacterium | reverse complement strand
CGCTCAGCTATAAACCTTGTAAAGCTTACTGCTAACAGCTTATAGCTATCGGTTCCTTAATGGAGCGGGAGACGGGGGTCGAACCCGCGACCCTCAGCTTGGAAGGCTGACGCTCTAGCCAACTGAGCTATTCCCGCATTTCTTCTTTGTTCCGGTTTCCAAAAAATTTTCTACTTTTCCAGACATTTGCCAAGATTGAAACGAAAATCATCTTTCATTTGGCTTTCGGGTTTCAAAGTCAACCATACAAATAAGGATAGTTTGTGGTGGAGAGGGGAGGATTTGAACCTCCGAAGGCTGAGCCGGCAGATGTACAGTCTGCGCCCTTTAACCACGCGGGAACCTCTCCAAAACGTCACGCAGAACACCTTCCGCAGACCCTTCCATGGAGCCAGCGAAGGGAATCGAACCCCCGACCTACTGATTACAAATCAGTTGCTCTGCCATCTGAGCTACGCTGGCTTTATAACTTCAAAGCCGAACTCTATATCTTAGCCCCTATACAAATAGATTTCAATATCAATATTTTTTGATTATACGGGAATACACCTCAAATACGCCAAAATCATCCGTTAATCTATGTTTTTCTTTCTATTAGTCAATTTTAAGCCGTATTTTGGCACCCTCAAAGACGCTATCCTACAAAAAAGCTGTCCGAGAATAAGAAATTTACAACAAGATCAAGCCGTCGGCTTGTAAACCCTTTGACTCGGGAAGTTCTACGAGCCCGACACCGATATTTGGAAAAATTGCCATGCTCGGACAGTCTCCCAGAAGACCAAGAATCGAATTGGGCTAAGAACATAGACTTCTTGTCATTGGGAGTCAATTTAATTTTTGGAAAATTTTCTTATTAAATGCTTGAACCGTATCGGCATTTATGCTATCAAGACACCAAATAAAAAAAGTTCAAGAAAAAGCAGTACAATCCAGAATGCATAAGGAGGTAGAGAAATGGCAGCTTTAGGAGGTGGTTTGGTTGCGTTGGTGTTGGGAATCATCGGAATCATTGTGTGGTGGGGGTTTTTCAGAAAGGCCCTCCTGGCAGCGGTCCCGGCGATGTTGATCCTCGGTGGAGCCCTGGCCGTTTATTTGGGGATAGAAGAACTGAGGGACAAGAAAAGGGCAGACAGTTTTGACGACACCACCGGCAGTCTCAAAAGCGAAGTTGATGATCTAAAGGAGGAAATCAAAGAATTGAAAAAGGAAAAAACCGAAACCAAAGACGCTGAGAGTTAGAGAAACCCCTTCCTTGACCATCATCTCCGGTCACTTGGCTCTGGGTCGACCGGAGATGAAATGTTGACCACACCCCTTCCAAACCTACACCATAATTTCCAGTGAATTGAAAAAATAGCCCACCTCGAACGCAGCGTTTTCAGCGCTGTCCGAACCGTGGACCACATTTTTTTCAATATCGGTCGCAAAATCCCGTCTGATAGTTCCCTCTTCGGCCTCTTTATAATTTGTGGCGCCCATAAGGCGTCGATATTTTCTTATTGCGTCTTCCCCCTCGAGGACCATTATCACACTGGGGTCTCCGGACATAAAATCTGTAACGCTCTCGTAAAAAGGTTTTTCCTCATGGACCTTATAAAACCCTTTGGCCTGATTTTTGGTCATCCTGATCAATTTCATGGCCACTATCTTGAGACCTTCCATTTCCACACGCTTTGCAACCTCCCCAATCAAGTTCTTTGCCACACCGTCCGGCTTTATGATCGCCAATGTTCTCTCTTTCATAAAACGTCATCCTCCTGATATACAATTTGGTTGACCCCACCCCTTTTTTACTGTTATAGGGCAAGCACACGTAGACATACGTCTACTATTCAAGTAGTAAAATCAATCCCCTTCGGGAAGTCAAGCGGTTTGTTGGCCGCTGGAACACCCTTTGGAAAGGAGCTGCCCAAATGAGCAAACCAGACGATCCGTCCGGCAAAAAACCATCCACAAGGTTGGATGCAGAGCATGTCTTTCGATTCGACTGTTCCGAGAGCATACCCTGTTTCACAAACTGCTGCCGGGATATCACCATTGTCCTGACCCCCTACGATGTTGCAAGACTGAAAAACGCTCTCTCTATGCCATCAGATCAATTTCTTGACAAACATACCCTCATCATTCCAAAACAAAAACGGCTTATTCCCATCGTGATCCTGAAAATGAACGAGCCGGACAAAAAATGTCCTTTTGTAGGTAAAGGTGGCTGTTCAGTTTATGCCGATCGCCCGTGGCCCTGCAGGATGTACCCCCTTGATATAAATGACGACGGAACCTTTGGGTTCATAACCGATGAATCCCGTTGTCTGGGGCTGCAGGTCGATCAAAGGATCCGTATTTGCGATTGGCTTGTGGAACAGGGAGTACCTGTTTACGACGAAATGAACTCCCTTCTGTCGCAACTCACGGCACCACTGCAGGCCGAAGAATTGGATATAGACAACCCCAAGATAACCCAGATGACGTTCATGGCCATGTACAACCTGGATAAATTCAGGGATTTTATCCTTAAAAGCACGTTTCTTGATCGATTTGATGTTGACGGGATAAGATTGGAAAAGATCAAAAGAAACGATGTTGAACTCCTCAAGTTTGGAATCGACTGGATAAAGTTTGGGGTTTTTGGCCAAAAACTTTTTCAGGTTAAAAAGAGTGCTGTACCAAAGGCCAGGGAAGGATAGTTGGGGCGATATATCAATTCGACAAACGAGCCAGGGTCTTGCCATGAAAAACGCCTCAAAGGAAATATTCAGACCTTTAAAAGAATCCAATTTCTTTTTCAATTGCCACAAGGATATTTCCTGTTTTAATGACTGTTGCGCCAAGCTTCGCCTTATTCTCACGCCATATGACATTCTTCGGATAAAAAACCGTCTGGAACTTTCCTCTGACGAATTTCTGAGCCTTTATACTGACACAGTGATTGAACCCCAGAGCCCTTTTCCGATGGTCAAGCTCAAAATGAACAGAAAAGGAGAAAAGAGTTGCCCCTTTGTCACCGAAGCAGGATGCAGGATTTATAAAGATCGCCCGGGCGCATGCCGCCTCTATCCTCTTGGAAGGGCCTCGTCACTGGTGGAAGGCGGAAAAGGCGTAATAGAAAAGTTTTTTGTTGTTGAGGAATCCCATTGCAGGGGGTTCAGGGAAAACAAATCATGGACACTGAATGAGTGGATTGACCATGAGGGGGTGGCCGAATACAGTAGAATGAATGACCAGTGGCTCAAACTAGTTACCGCCTCCAGGAAACTGGGGGGAAACGCGATCACCCAAAAAATTCAGATGTTTTTCATGGCTTCCTATAACCTGGATAAATTCAGGGCATTTCTGTTTAAAAGCAGATTTTTTGATCTTTTCGAGGTGGATTCAGATTTGAAGAAGGAGTTACGAGACCAGGACGTGTCCTTGATGGAATTTGGAATCAAGTGGCTGGGATTCAGTCTTTTTGGGGACAAGACCCTTCAGCCAAAAGGGCACGGCCGGGAATTCAAGACTTCTGCGTAGTGTCCATCCAGAAAAGAGAGGTGAATCGTACCTCGTCGATTCCTT
>JAUVRS010000118.1 GCA_030597505.1 Desulfobacteraceae bacterium | reverse complement strand
CACTACTGAGGCGTGTTGACATGGAAGGTGCAAGCATTGCCGAAGTATCAGATGAAACAAACATGACCGCCAACAACACGCGGGTAAAACTCCACCGTGCCCGGACCGCTCTCCGAAAACTGGTGCAGCTAAGCTGTGGCACCTGTGCCGAACATGGCTGTCTTGACTGCGACTGCCAGCGGTCCGACTAAATCCTGCCTCCCTGGTGTAATGTCTGCAGATGTCATCCGTCTATATATGTAAGTGACAACCGAGGGCGTTGGCCTCACAAAAAATAGAGGGAACATCATGATTTCAAGACAAGAAGTCCAGGCTATGTATCAATCGGGAGCGAAGCATTACGATTTCACTACGATTCTATTTAGACTTATCGGCTTGCGAATGAAAGCTTACCGATCGCTTGCAATAAAGAAATTAGCTCTTCAACGTGGCAATTGTGTCATCGAGTTTTGCTGTGGAACTGGTTTGAACTTCCCTTTCCTTATAGAACAAATAGGGTCTGAAGGTCGACTGATAGGGGTTGATTTAACACCAGGAATGCTTGACATCGCACGGGCGAGAGTCAATCGGTCTGGCTGGAAAAACGTAGAACTGATACAGTCGGATATTGCTGCCCATGATTTTCCAGAAGGGGTGGACGGCGTGCTTGCAACAGGGATCTTCGGTTATATTCCCGAATATGACCATGTGATAAAAGCGGCCTCTCGTTCCCTCGTACCTGGCGGTCACCTATCAATACTTGATGGCAAACAGCCAGTGAATTTACCATCATGGCTGTTCAAGATCGTCTTGAAACTCGGAGGGCCATTCGGGTACACTCCTGAGTACTTCAATGTTCGTCCTTGGGAATCTGTAGAACGTTATTTTAAAGAGACTTCATTTGAAACGAGGTATGGGGGAATGATTTATATTTTATCTGGGACTGCACAATAAACATGGTCTAACACATTATTTTAGCGGACTCGAATGAAATAGATTTCGCCTAACAGCAGATCTGATGACCCCTTCTAATGGTCTTTGCGGAACAGGATGTCACCATAATATGCGATTGCGGATTTCTTGGTATTGTCCGTATCGGTCATAATCCCAACCCCGGAAATCATCGGAGGTTCATCTTTGGAGGCCCAAACATAGTTGATAGTGGTGAGGGGGGGATATACTCCAGAAAAGTATTTTTGCAATCTCGTATTTGATCTTTTCTAAAAAGTCGAGTTTACCTGAATCATATTTAAAAATAATGGCGATTCGGGCCAGACAGTCGTTCCCCTCCTTTTGATAGATATTGCCTTTTTTCAGAACGTTGGTGACCTTCCAGCGCCATTGAACGATGGGGTGCTCCCTGGGATCAATGGAGATCTTTCGTGTCAATCCAGAAGCCGAGGCTTCGGCCGCCGCCTTAACCACGACCTGTCCGTCCAACTCGACCAGCCGGTAGTCGGTGTGCCGTTCGATATTTTTAAAGTGGAAGGGCTACCAGCCATCGGTAGGCATTTCATGCCAAAAAAACTTGCCAAACACTGTTTGACATTCATTATAATGAAAATTATTGTATAGCAAAGTAAATAAAATTAACCTTAATTTATAAAA
Organism: Desulfobacteraceae bacterium; assembly: GCA_030597505.1. Taxonomy (GTDB): domain Bacteria; phylum Desulfobacterota; class DSM-4660; order Desulfatiglandales; family Desulfatiglandaceae; genus JABMQV01. Next base: position 5,956 of record JAUVRS010000118.1, on the reverse strand, counting down.
TTTTTTCCGAGAACATTAAGACTAAGGAGATTCCTATGGCCCAACTTGACCGAATGCCGGAGCCAATGCGATCGCATCTGGCCAAACTTCCCTGTCCGTCCTTTAAAACCCAACCGTGGGTCTCCGGACAACCCCTTGCACACCGACGGGTAGCCCTGATTTCAACTGCGGGACTTCAGCGACGAGGAGATCGACCATTTGAGGGGATGACAGGGGACTACAAGGTGATCCCGGGGGAGATCGAGGCCAAGGACCTGGTGATGACCCACATCTCAACCAACTTTGACCGAATCGGCTTTCAGCAGGACTGGAACGTTGTTTTTCCTTTGGATCGGCTCAGGGAGCTTGCTACAGAAGGAATTATCGGGAGTATGGCCGACTACCACTACTCCTTTATGGGAGCCACCGACCCGGTTGAAATGGAACCAGCGGCCCGGAACCTGGCCACACTCTTGAAGGGGGACCGGGTGGATGCAGCCCTTTTGGTGCCGGTCTGACCCAACTGCACGCGCGCCGTGGGTGCGCTGGCACATTATCTGGAAAGCGAGGGAATCCCCACCACACAGATCAGCTTGATCCGGGAGCATACAGAAACCATCCGTCCTCCCAGGGCGCTTTGGGTTCCTTTTGAGCTAGGTCGTCCTCTGGGGGCCCCCGAAAATCCCGCATTCCAACGCCGAGTGCTCCTTTCGGCGCTTGAGCTTCTGGAGGCCATCCAGGGCCCGGTACTCGTCGACTTTCCAGATGAAGCACCGGAAGATACCGCCGGGTCCGGCGAGGGGCCGGAGGGCTGGTCTTGCCCGGTAAGCTTTTCGACCGAGACCAGGGAAGAGACAGACCTGGAAAGGCTGCGAACATCTCTCAAACGCGAGGTGGCAGAACTCCGCCCCTGGTACGAACTGAGTATTGAGAAGCGCGGACGGACCGCAATGGTGGAATTTGATCCCGAGACGGCTTCGGAATTGCTTAGCATCTTTGCGTTCGAGGGGCGATTAGAGAACCCTAAGGCAGATCTTTCGCCCGCTACGGCCCTTCGTCTGGCCACCCAAGACCTCAAGGCGTTCTACTTCGAGGCAGCAACAGCCCGGCCCGGGTCGGCTTCGCCGGCAAGCGGGGAGTTCAGCCGATGGTTTTGGCTGGAAACAGCGGCGGCCGGGATTTTGAGGGCTGTGAAGGAAAGATGCCTGAACGAAGCCGATGATGCGTTGCGTAAGACAGGAGCCATGTTTTTGATCCCTATGGATCAGGCGTGAAACCGGGTGCAGTGTCCATTCCCATAAGGAAGGAGAGAATAACTATATTCCATGGAGCGTCTGTTGGACATAAAAGATGGTGCTGTGTTTCTGAACGTCTCCTAAACGACCGATAAGACGCTGGACCAATACCTAAAGGTGCTTGAAAAAACTATCTCATTCTCGGACAGCCTCCTATCCCACTTTTTTTCAGGGCAGATCGGATCTGTTCCCGCTCCTTTTCTGATAATTTCATTAGCGGTGGACGTACGACAGCTTTGTCGATTCTGCCCAACATGACCAAGGCTTCTTTCATCCGGTTGTGCATGTCCACAATCGGAGGTTTATATATCTCAGCTACCAACGGATAAAGACGGTCATTCAATCTGCAGGCCTCCTCGATATTACCCTGCTTGGTGAGATCAAACAATTTGGCCTGCAACTCAGCCACCACACTTCCAAGCCCTGAAATGGCACCATCCGCCCCGAGGACGAAGGTACTCAACAGCGACATTGTATAGCTGGACAAGATGCTCACCTGCCGCCCGGTTTCCCGGATTGTTTTTAAGTTTTTCTCAAAGGCAACGATGTCATTGCTCCAGTCCTTGATCGCGGCCACCTGGGGAATTTCGGTCAGCTTTACCAAAATTTCCGGTGTATAACCAATTCCGTTTGCCGGCGGATACTGAAAAACCACCATCGGTAGGTCCACGGCGTCGGCAATTCGAGCAAAGTGAGCATACGCCATTTCCGGGCGAAGCTGGGCCCCCAGACTGAAAAGACTGGGAGGAAATATTAAGAGCCCGCTGGCGCCCTCTTCCTCGCAGTCCTTGGCCAGTTGTGCGGCCTCCAGGCTGCCGTCGGTATATATACCTGCTATAAGGGGGACAATGCCACCCACCTCGTCCACGGCAATGGCCAGAGCCCGACGGCGTTCGTCTCGATCCAGAGATGACACTTCTGCGGCGTGACCGTTACAAACGATGGCCGTTATCCCCGGGGCATTTGCCAACCAGCTCAGATGGCGACGGTAGTCCTTCTCGTTTATTGACAGGTCTTCATGGAATGGCATCAGGTTTGCGGGCATAACACCGCGAAATTCAAGACGTGAATTCATTTAGATTCTCCTCAATTCAGTTTTCGAAAAACCTCGATGATTCAAATATCAAAACGAGGCGCCAGTCATCCTCTATTCTTCCTCAAAAAATGTATGTTTCATTACGTATTCAGAAAAATTATCGGGCCGCGGTGGGCTCACGATTTCAAGGGCCTCACAGTCACCAACGTATTCGACCCCGTGAAGTTCATTGGATGGCACCACCCAGATATCGCCGGGACCCAGGTTATGCGTTTCCTTGCTCTTGCCGGTGGTAACCCGGGCCTTTCCCTTTTGGATGATCATCAATTGTTCGGCTTCATGATAATGGCGGGGGATCTTACCCCCACCGGTCACCTGGACCTGTGTCATCATCATTTTTGCCGTGGACATGATTCGGATCTTAACGCCTTCCGTATTTGGTACGCCTTTCAGATAACTAATGCCTTTTTGCGGAAATTCCTCCCAACGATGATAGTAACCCATTTTTCTCTCCTTTTGGCATTCACACCAAGTTTAACTCAACGTAAACCGGATGTCTTTATCTTGGATTCTTTCCCATAAATACCTCATTTGTCAAGATAGCCCCACCAGTTTGGGTACGAACAGAACCAACTGAGGCCAGAGGGCGATGATCAGATTGACCAAAGACCATGGGACGGAATGTATGCTTTTCTTAAAAAATCCTGTAACTACTCACGTAGTCAGGCTGAAGCTGTTTAGGCTGAAGGCTGAAGGGGGCAGAAAAGCATGATTGCCGTACTTTGACGGAAATATCTGGTTCTTGCACCAAAGATGGCTTCAAAATGCGCTTTTTCCTAACAGCCTTCAGCCTTCAGCCTATCCACCTGAGTTGTTACAAAATCCTTATATCAAAATTCCAATATTCTGACTGTGCGGGTTGACAAAAACGATCCCCAGTAATAGTATCCGTGCCGAACATTCAAACCCCAGATGTACACATCTTTCCAGCCGGAGTCCAACTCCTATGAGGCCTGGCCGGGAGGAAAGCCATGATTTTGCAGGAGGTTGAAGGATGGCTATTGATACAACCATTTATGTCCGTACTCCAAGCGGGTCGGCGGCCTATCTTGACGGACTTCAGATGTTGACCGGGGTGGGCCTGATCACGTTTATGTGGACCCATATGATCCTGGTGGCAAGTGTAAACCTTGGCGCCGACGCCATGAATACCCTTGCCCAGTTTTTTGAAGATACCTATATGGCACAGGTGGGGGGACCCATCATAGCTTTTACCTTTCTCGTCCACTTTATACTGGCTGCCCGTAAAGTCCCTTTTAGGGCGGAACAACAGTCAACCATCTGGAAGCACAGCCGGATGCTCCGGCATACGGATACCTGGCTGTGGCTTGTTCAGGCGAGCACCGCCATGCTTATATTGATCATGGGATCCATACATATTTGGACAATACTGAGTGATCTGCCCATTTCAGCCGCCAAGAGTGCGGCAAGAATCCAGGGTGGATTCTGGCTTGTATTCTATTTGATCCTTTTGCCGATGGTGGAACTCCATGTGGGCATAGGATTTTATCGGATTGGAGTGAAATGGGGATTGATTAAACGCAAAAACCGAAAAGGTTTTAAGCGGTTTGAAAATATTCTGACCGGAATATTTATTCTCATCGGTCTTATCACGATTGTTCGATTCATGACCCTGTCTATTTAACAATGAACAGGGATGCGTGAAAACCGACGATCATCAATCATCAATCATCAATCCACAGGGGAGTGATCTAATTGGATATTGAATTTACGGATCTCTTGTGCATCGGGGCCGGGCTGGCTGGTGAACGGGTCGCTGTTGAAGTGGCTTCCAGCGGCTTTAAGACCATCTGTCTGAGTATTGTGCCTCCCAGGCGCTCCCATTCATCTGCAGCCCAGGGGGGGATGCAGGCCGCTCTGGGGAACTGCGCCATGGGGGCCGGGGACAGTGAGGACATTCATTTTCAGGATACGGTCAAGGGATCGGACTGGGGATGCGACCAGGAAGTGGCGAGGCTCTTTGTCAAGACCGCCCCCTTGGCAGTGCGTGAGATGGCATTCTGGGGGATCCCATGGAACCGGGTCGTCCCGGGCAAATCCCATTTTTTTAAGGGAGGAAAAAAATATGAAAAGGTGGAACCTCGGGAGAACAAAGGCCTGATCACTGCAAGGGACTTTGGGGGCACAGCCAAATGGAGGACGTGTTATACCTCTGACGGGACGGGCCATACCCTTCTTTACACCATGGACAACAAAGTTGTGGAAACGGGAGTGGTCGTTCATGACCGGATGGAGGCCATATCTCTCATCCATGACGGGGAGACCTGCACTGGGGCGGTGGGCAGATGCCTCAAGACAGGGAAGTTGAAGGCCTATCTGGCCAGAGCAACCCTGATTGCCACGGGAGGTTATGGAAAGATCTATAAGGAGAGCACCAATGCCATCATAAACGATGGGGCAGGCGCTACCCTTGCACTCGATACCGGCGTGGTTCCTTTTGGAAACCCGGAAGCGGTCCAGTTCCACCCAACAGGGATTGTCCCCACCAACATACTGGTGACCGAAGGGTGCCGGGGTGATGGCGGGACACTTCTGGATGTCAACGAGAGGCGGTTTATGCCCGATTACGAGCCAGAAAAGGCGGAACTGGCCTCAAGGGACGTGGTTTCGAGGTGGATGACGCACCATATCCGGGAGGGTTATGGTGTAAAGAGCCCTTATGGCGAACATCTCTGGCTGGATATCAGACATTTGGGTGAACAACACATAAAGACAAAACTGAGGGAAGTTGAAGAGATCTGTAACAATTTTCTCGGTATCGATCCTATCACCCAGCTGATCCCGGTTAGGCCTGCCCAGCATTACAGTATGGGTGGGGTCAGAACCAACAAAGACGGCGCCGTATATGGCCTTAGAGGACTCTTTTCAGCAGGGGAATCCGCATGTTGGGATATGCACGGGTTTAACCGGTTGGGCGGTAACTCACTGGCTGAGACAGTGGTGGCAGGGAAGATAGTGGGAGAAAAAACCGTCGAGTTTTTGGAGGGTTATGAAGTTCAATTTAACACAGCTACTGTAAGGGATGCCCTGGCGCGAGAACAGGAACGGTTGGAGCAACTGATCTCAGGAAAAGATGGAAAAGAAAATGTTTTTGAGATCCGAAACGCCATGCAAGATGAACTTATGGAACGGGTAAGCATCTTTAGAAATGGAACCGATCTTGAGAAGGCGGTTAAAAATCTGCAGGGTATCTATGAACGTTCCAAACAGGTGGGACTTCGCTCAAATGGGATCGGTGCCAATCCTGAACTGGCCCTTGCTCTGAAGATCCAGGGAATGTTGAGGCTGGCCATCTGCACTGCCTATGGCGCCCTCAAACGGACAGAGAGCCGCGGGTGCCATGCCAGGGAGGACTATGACGCCAGAAATGACAGGGATTGGCTTAACCGCACATTGGCTACCTGGAAAGAAGGTGATGATCTCCCCACCCTTAACTACGAACCCGCCTCGGAGATTATGGAGATTCCGCCCGGTGATAGAGGATATGGCGCCTCCAAGATCATATCACGTGATAGTGGAACAACAGGTGCATGGGGTGGGAAGGCAGCTGATCTTCCTTATCTTT
>JAUVRS010000131.1 GCA_030597505.1 Desulfobacteraceae bacterium | reverse complement strand
CCACAGCATGCGGTTGAAGAGTGCATTTTATGGCGAAAGGGGCTTTACGCCTTCAATGCAAGCTGAAACCACGTAGTCCAAGGCCTTTTCGCTTTTGGCGGGGTCCCATTGTCGGATCAGATCCCTGCTATTATCCGTGGGTGTGATTCTTATATCCCTGAAACCAGTTTCTCTCAGCATCTCCTCAGTATCTTCGATTGTGGCAGCCCCCCCGATACAGGCACCTACCAAATTTAGATCATTCCGCATCTTCTCCGGGAGTGGCGCAGTCGCCAGGACATCGGAGATCGACAACCGACCGCCAGGCTTTAATACTCTGAAGACATCACGGTAGACACCTTGTTTATCGGGAGAAAGGTTGATCACGCAATTGGACATGACGATGTGCGCACTGTTATCGGCCACGGGAAGGTGTTCTATCTCTCCCCGGCGAAATTCAACATTACTTGTCTTTGCGGCGTCGGCGTTTTTTCTGGCCTTACTCACCATCTCGGGCGTCATATCCACACCGATTACGCGACCTGTTTTACCAACTTCCTTGGCCGCAAGAAAACAGTCAAACCCTCCTCCGCTTCCCAGGTCCACCACCGTCTCGCCGGTCTTGAGCGAAGCAAGGGCCACAGGGTTACCGCAACCAAGTCCCATGTTTGCACCCTCCGGAACATTATCCATATCTTCCTTGGAATACCCCATGGTTGTAGACATTTGTTTTATCGAGGATTCTGGAGTGCCGCATCCGCAGGATGATTTTGTGTCTGATTCTGGAAAATTATCTGCCGGATCACAACAGGATGTGGGCCGTATCCCGTCCAAAACATTATGTTCTGCTATTGCCACCTTTGCATAGGTGTCACGAACGCTATCTCTTATCTGTTCTTTGTCTATTGGTCCCATTTTTACCTCCATGTTTGTATTTTATTGTTGCTATTATTCGAAAACTGTCGAATCAACTAACCAAAAAAAAGCCTCCCCTATTGCGAAAAAAATTCTCGTAAAGCAACTAAAGCTTCAGGGTCGATTGAACAATCGATTTTTTGTCCACGTCTTTCCATACGGATAAGACCGGCCCGACGAAGTTCCTTGATGTGATGTGAAATGGTGGATGGCACGATACCCAGATCCTGGCCAAGTTCACCCACACAGGCACATCCTTCGGCCTCCACGCTCTCCTTTATCGTAGCTAGGGTCCCGGGCTGACAACAGGAAATGAGACGCAGAAAAATCTTGAGCCGGTTTGGATTTGACAAGGCTTTGAATATTTCGGCGAATTCTTGGATGTTTTTATCTTGATATTTCGACATGTTTCGAATTATAATACCCAACCTATCGTCTGTCAAGGCCTTTTTTGGCCCCCCTTGAAACAAATCTCATCCAAATGGTGTGGACCCGACAAGATAAAGGGCCACATTCACCAATTCCATTAAAAGGGCTCCAACCAAGCACCGACTCTGACACGCTTCGAGGCATAGGTCCTGTCCTCCGGTCTCTGAGGCCTAGGGGCTGAAACCGAAGCTGTAAATCCGGCATCTGAACCCTCATTTTTTATGAATCAGAGGGGTTATGCTAAACAAAACATCTCGGCATCTTGCGGAGAAGTTGCATAAGATTCTAGCAATAGTTAATCACGGAGACGAGGTATTTTAGCAACAGCTAATATTCCCAACCCAACTTAAAAAGCAGCGCCGAATCATAATTGGTTTTGCCGTCGGCCGGTGAATTAACCCAGTCGTAATTATACTGTAATGAGGTGAACAGTTTGGACACAAGAGGTATACGTACTCCTGTTCTTGTGCGGAGTCGCCATACATCCGTGTCTTCAAAACTCAGGAACCCGTCGTCGTGGTGGAAGAACTGCATAAACCGATTGAAGAACCACATGTCAAAGTCTATTGCCCAAAAGCCCGCGGCATAATTCCGTTCGTCCTTACCCCCAAAATTCGCCATGGGCTTGCTGTACCGCTCCGTAACATAGCTGGGACCCACCTTTAGAGAGAGATTTTTCTTTTGGGATTGCCAGATCTGGTATCCTGCCCCGGCCGAGAGAGCGCCAAGGAGTGTCAAGTCCTGGAATCTATCCCGTTGGTATTGGCTATTGGCGAAAAGGTACCACTTCTTTGACAAGAACCGGTTATAATCAAGTGTGAGGAGGGAATTATTGGCCGTCTCCTTATCATTGGCCTCTTCCAGATTGGCTTCGCCATACAGGGTGAGGCGATTGGGGTATTTTGTAAGACCCAGTTTTCCTTCAATATTAAATTTTTTGTTATTGGTATTTCCCGACTCTATACTGAGGCCGGTGCTGACTCTGGCGTCAAATTTCCAACTCGGCGGTGGTTCGGGCTGGCTGATGGTTTTTATGTCAGCCACGGTTATGGGTTGTGCGGGCGCACCGCTTTCGGGTTCAAAAACCAGAGTTCCGTCTTTCTTGACGGCCACACTTCCTTTGAGAACGGTCTTATCACTGAGGAAGACTTCCAGCGGACCTTTGGCCGTAAGACGATCCACCTGGTCCCAGTTGATGGTAATATTTCCTGCATAGGAGGTCTCGAAGACCAGTTTCCCCGCGGACAAGGATTTAACCTTTCCCTGAAGACGGTCCCCGTTTTTCATGATTAGCTCATCGGCACGGGCTGTAATTACCGTAGAGGTTAACAGTATACCTACGAACAAGACGATTGTGGTGCAGATTATGAGGTACGGAAACCTAAAGGATTTGGTGGGGGGGTTTTTGAAGATGGATCTGAAACAATATTTTCGCATGGCATGAATTCTCCTCTTTTCGAGCATTATCCGATTAGACCCGCCTCTCCATCCCACTCAATATTTTAGAATCTGAAAAAATGGGACCTGATGGAGACCGTCCTTTTAGAACTGGAGTATAGATTTGCCAGAATCCTGTGTCAACGGGCAGACACCGCACTCTATTGACACGAAAAGGCAATTTTCGTATGCTATTTTGCCCAAACGGGATTTGTCGACTGGCAGACCAGGTCGATTTGCGGACAGATTGAATGAGGAGGGCAAACATGCGTTTTTATCGTTGTGGTAAACCCCATTCTACCATCAGACCGTTATACTCGGTTTTTGTCTTTTCACTGGTCTTGATTCTTTTCCTGGCCATCTCCTGGACCTTTGCCCCCACCCGTGCCCCGGGTGCTGATCAACAGCCTGCTTCCGGGGAGATCTCATTGCCACCCCTCACCATTGATGCCATGAAAGAGAAAATTGAGGCGGTGAAACAGACCCCCAGCCTTTCTGAAGAGTCAAAACAGCGAATCATTGGTTTTTATGAGAAGGCCATTGCGTCCTTAGAGCGCCGTGAAAAGGCAATGTTCCAGGCGGCTGAATATGACCGGGCGCTCAAGGTGGCGCCAAGATCCCAGGATCCGGCCGAAGGCGCGCTGACACCCGTGCGCGCCGCAGCAATCCAACAGAGGGCAAGGGCTATGGCCCTGACGGACATCGAAGGACAAATCGCCGGATTGCAGGCACAGCTGGCCCATGAACAAACGAGCCTTGAAATAGCGCAAAAGAAACTCAAGGATGTGATGGAGCGACCTGCAAAGCTGCGAACAACCATTGCCGTCTATGAGCTAGAGCTTTCCGATCTGGAAAAGAGGTTGACCGCCCCCAGGCCAACGGATACCCCCCCCCCCTGTCATCCGGGCCAGGCGAACCACTTTGCAGGCCCGGGGCAGGGCCCTTCAAGCAGAACTGGTTGCAGCCGAAAAAGAGGCCGATCTCAGCAGGCGTGAGTTGGCCATGGCCCAAGATCAGCAGGCCTTTACCGCCCGGAAAGTGATACGGATCTAAAATCTCATAAAGACCTGGGAAGACGTTAAGGAACACCGGCAAAGCGACGCGGGATTTATTGAACTGCGCCAGGCCCATGCAATTCTCCGACAGATGGACAAGCAGTCCTGGCCAAAACAGGCAGACTTCCTGCGTGAGCTTGCAAAGGGCAATCTGACTTTATCAAAGACCCTCATCGAACTGGGTCAAATGGAGACACAGGCCAAAAAGGTCGCCAAGCTCCTGGAAACCCGCCTGAGCCAGATCCAGAGAGACTTTGCCCTTACAAAAAGGCGCACGGAATTGATGGGCCTCTCTAAGGAAGCGGGACAGCTCCTCCGCTCGCGCAGGAGCACGCTTTTGAGCAGCCGTGCTGATTCCGGCGTGGCCCGGGCTCGCCGGAAAAATATCCTTCGCGTAAACCTGGCCTACGATGACCTCTTGCAGGCACGCCAGGATTTTCTCGTTTTGAAAAACAAGATCTACACCCAATTGGACGACCTTGAACCATCCCTGACGAAGGATCAAAACCACCTATTGACGACTCAGGCGTTTCTGTCGCTGGAGAGCCGAAGGAAATTGTTTGAAGAAACAGGAGCCGGCTATATCAAATATCTCAAGCTGCTCAATGCTCAGAATGCGGCACAGAAGAAGATGGATGCCCTCTCCAAACAATACCGTGGTTTTATCAACCAACGCCTACTGTGGGCCCGGAGTTCCGATCTGGTAAAATCAGCCGACATCAAGGCAACAGGAAAGGCCCTGGGGTGGCTGACAAACCTTTCCCATTGGGGCAAACTTGCCAGAGATTTTAAACTATCCGTAAAGCAGGGGCCGGCTGTCTGGGGGATACTCTTGATCGCGCTTGTGGCCCTGATGGTTTTGCGCCCTCGCCTTGATCGTCGAATCAAGAAAATCAATCAACTTGCAGCACAGCCCTCAACAGCCAAAATGGCCGGAACACTTTCGGCAATGGCCTTGACCCTGCTACAGACGGCGGGGGTTCTGTTCGTCATCTATCTGGGTGCCCGAGATCTCTGGCATCTGCCGACCGCTCATAATTTTCCACGCGCCTTTTGTGCAGGAATTTCCTCAACGGCTGTGGCAGCCATTTTTCTCGGTCTGATTATCCAGATCTGCAAACCCGGTGGTATGGGTATTACCCATTTCCTCTGGAATGAGGGCACCTGCAACCAGTTTTTACGGTCTGCCAAATCTCTTCTTTATATCTTTATCCCCCTTCTTTTCTTTGTTATTTTTATACAGAATGGACCACAGGACCTGGATTACCGCAACAGTCTTGGCCGCCTCCTTTTTGTCTTGTCGATGATCCCCTTGGGTTTTGTTCTGGCTCGCACCCTGAGCAAGACCGGCCCTCTGGCACAATCGATCAGCGAGAAAAATCCCGATGGCAGGTTGAACAAATACCGACGGGGCTGGTCCACGGTGATTGTGGCCATTCCCTTTCTCCTCCTGACCCTTGCCATCCTGGGTTATTATTTTACCGCCTATGAACTGGGCAAACAGTTCGGAAACACTGCCTGGCTTTTTTTCATCCTGATAGTTGCAGACGCCGGCATGCGCCGGGGTCTGTGGTTGGCCCAGGTAAAAATCGCCATCCAGAAGGCCGAGGCTGAACGGGAAGCATCAGAAAAAAATGAGACTGAACTGACCCAAATCTCACCGGAGGACGATGTGCGGCCGGTGACTGAAATCGCCGCACTCTCTCTGGATGCTGAGAAGATAAATGAACAGACCTTACTGGTGATTCGATCCGTTATCCTGGTTGCCACCCTGATCGGGATCTGGCTGATCTGGGCAGAGACAGTCCCTGCCTTCCGTTTTCTGGACAAGATACATCTTTGGGAAAACCAGATCGGCGTTGACACGGCTGGAAAACCGGCCATAGTCCCCGTGACCCTTCCCAATCTCATCATCTCCCTGTTGATCTTTGCCGGGACCATTATCGCGGTACGGACCGTTTCGGGGTTGCTCGAAGTCCTCATCCTCAAAGGGTCAAGCCTGGACGCGGGCAGCAGGCACGCCTTCGGGCTGATTTCCCGCTACGTGGTCTTCACAATAGGTGTATTTTTTGCTTTGGGTGCCATCGGCGTCGGCTGGAAACAATTTCAGTGGCTTGCAGCGGCCATGACCGTAGGGTTAAGCTTCGGGCTAAAGGATATCTTTGCCAATTTTGTATCCGGCATTATTATCCTTTTTGAAAGACCCATACGTGTGGGTGATTCGGTGACCATAGGGAATGTCAGCGGTCGCGTCTCACGGATACGTATCCGTTCAACCATGATCACCAACTGGGACCGTAAGGAGGTGATCGTCCCCAATATGGCATTCCTTTCCGAAAAGATCATCAACTCGACCCTTTCAGACAAGATAATCCGGGTGGTCATTGATGTGGGCATCGGTTATGGTTCGGATACAGTCAGGGCTCAGGAACTTCTGCTTCAGATAGCAAAAGAGAATCCCAGGGTCAAAGAGAATCCCGGTCCCAGCGTGGTCTTCACCGCATTCGGTGCGGACTCGCTTGACTTCAAGCTGCGTGTTTATGTTGCCACGTCTGACAGCATCAAGGCTCAGACCGAAATCCGGCATGAGATCAACAAGACGTTTAATAAAGCCGGCATTGAAATCCCTTTTGCCCAGCGCGATACACATCTTGATACCAGTGCCGGGCCACTGGAAATCCGCCTGGTGGATAAGGAGGATAAGCGCTAACAAGTAGAGTGGGTAACCCCTTTTTGAGGAGAGTTGATATGAAAGGTTTACTAAAATTATTGGTTTTGCTGTTTTTTGTCTCTCAGAACGCCTGGGCCGGACTTGAAATGGCACAAATACCGCCCATGGTTGAATTAAAAGACAATCTCGGTGGTCGTCTCGATGGCACCCCCTGGAGCAGTAGCGAGTTAAAAGGAAAGGTCCATGTTATTTTTTATGTGGACCCTGATGAAAAAGACCTCAACAACGATGCCAGTGAGGCCCTAAAAGCGGAAAAACTGCCCAGGGATAAATTTCAGAGCTTTGCCATTATCAATATGGCCGCAACCTGGCTCCCCAACTTTGCAATCTCATCGGCATTAAAGGACAAACAGGAACAATATCCCACGACAATCTATGTGAGAGATTATAAGAAAGTCCTGGTCAACAAATGGAAAATAGCCGATGACAACAGTGATGTCCTGGCATTTGACAAAAGTGGCAGGCTCTTCTTTAAAAAATATGGAAAACTAAATGAAAAGGAGATCCAGGACCTCCTGAAGGCCGT
>JAUVRS010000002.1 GCA_030597505.1 Desulfobacteraceae bacterium | reverse complement strand
TATATTATAAAATTCCGGATGCAAGGCAATAGACCCCTGCTTCTTGAATGCCATTCTTAATATGTGGGGTTTTTCAAGGCGTTTCCAACAAGAAATATCGGGACAAACATAGGCACCCCTCCCTTTCCCCTTGCCCCAATCGTCTCGAACCACTCGTCCGCCCTCGTCCACTACCAGACGAATCAGTTCATTTTTTGTCTTTTTTGCCCTACACCCTATGCAAGTCCTCTCCGGTACATGTCCTTTATGATTCCTCATGGACCCCATCTTTATTCAGTTCGCCATCATCGGGTTGAACCGGCGGAACCTCCGGGGCTGAGTCTTTCTCCACATGGGAGTTGGATTTTTTTTCAGCAATTTTCCTGACAGCATCTTCAATAAGTTTTTCCGCCCCTTCAGTGCTTATCCCCTTAATGGCACTTAACTCATCAACCGAAGCCTGGGCCACATCTTCGGCAGACCTGAGACCATACTCATATAGATCAGTGGCCCTTTTTTCGCCCACCCCCTCAAGCTGCAAAAGGGATCGGTAACCTTCTTTGAGGGTCTCGTTGTAATTCGTCTCCCCAATTACGTCCAAATTCCATCCCGTTAACCGGGATGCCAACCGCACATTTTGACCCCTCCTGCCGATAGCAAGGGACAATTGATCATCCTGGACCACCACCTCCATGGAGTGGTTGACTTCATCAACGATTACACGAATGATTTCTGCCGGGGCCAGGGCATTACATATAAACTTTGCTGCTTCAGGGTTCCAGGTCACAATATCTATTTTTTCACCACGCAGCTCCTGGACTACCGCCTGAACCCTTCTACCCTTCATTCCTACACATGCCCCTACTGGGTCCACATCAGAGTCCCTCGATGAAACCGCAATCTTTGCTCTGGACCCGGGCTCCCTGGCAACCTGCATTATCTTCACAATACCCTCAGCGATCTCAGGAACTTCATTTTCAAACAAGGCCGAAAGGAGATTGGGGTGTGTGCGAGAAAGAGTGATTTGCGGTCCACGGCTGAATTGCTTTACCTCCAGAATATAGGCCCTGATGCGATCCCCCTGTTTGTATGATTCCATTGAAATCTGTCCCTTTGGGGGTAGTTCTGCCTCTGCACGACCAAGATTTACGATAATGGACCCTCTGTCAAAACGTTGCACGATCCCGTTGATGATTTCTCCCCGTCTGTCCTTGAAATCCTCAAAAATGATGTCCCTTTCAGCCTCTTTCAAGCGTTGGAGAATAACCTGTTTAGCCGATTGGGCGGCGATCCTGCCAAATGTATCCGTATCCATCTTGAAACCAAGGCTGTCACCCACTTCTGACTCGGGATCCATTTTGAGAGCCTCATCCAGGGAGACCTGAAGGTGTTCATTGGTCACCTCATCGGTCACCTCCTTGAATTCAAAGACCTCAATCTCACCCAGCTCTTCATTGAAATGGGCTTCCAGTTCATAATCCGGACCCAATTTTTTTTTGGCTGCCGCCTTCACCGCTTCTTCAAGGGCCTCTATCAACACTTCTTGCTCAACACCCTTTTCACGGCTTACTTGCTCAATCATTCTTGTCAAATTTGAAACCATGTCAGATCACTCCACAAAAAATTTATTACCGGTCCAAATGATGACTTTCCCTAGACCCTCAAGTTTGTATCCTCTAATCGTCAAATTCGTAAACTAGATTGGCCTTCTCCACATGCCTCCAGTCAAGACCAACCTGTGTGTTTTCTACCTCGAGATATAGTGTTGCATCCTGGAACTTCCTTAGATAACCAGTAAAATTCCGGCGTCCATCTAGTGGTTTCCCCATCTTGACCCTGACCTTTCGCCCGATGGCCCGCATAATATCCTTTTCCTTTTTGAGTGGTCTATCAAGACCGGGCGATGACACCTCCAGAACGTACTCGTGGGGTATGTGGTCCTGGACATCAATGAGGTCTCCAATTTCTCTGCTCACCCTTGTACAGTCACCCACCGTAACCCCCTCTTCCTTGTCAACAAAAATCCTCAGCACCCAGCGGCCATGTTCGGAGAGATATTCAATGTCCACGAGCTCAAGATCCATTTCATCAAGGATCGGCTCTATGAGCGGGGTCACTGCTTTGGTAACAAAATCAGAAGTATCCATGTGCCAAAAAACAAAAAAGCGGGCTTCTGCGCCCGCCTTATGACTGTCGATTAAAATATTCGGTGGTTTGTTACATAAGGTCCATTGAGGAATTATGAGAAAACCAACGACACATCCACAATTCGAAGTAAATCAACCATCAAGTATCTCGCTGACAACCTCAAAACGGGGGAAACCCATCCAAATTTATGGAAACGATGGAGCGGGCAACGGGGTTCGAACCCGCGACACCAAGCTTGGGAAGCTTGTACTCTACCAACTGAGCTATGCCCGCCCGATGCTTCTAAGCCCTCACATGGGGATAATATTGCACCCGTTCGTCATAGTCAAGAACTATTTTTGATTTTCGGCGCTCTGCTGTTGAAAGATCGACTTCTCAGCAAGCCGAGATGAGCTGAACGGAAGACTGGAGCGAGATTCGGATGTTTCCCGGACCTGCTCTCTCAAAAGGGTTATTTAGAGGTCATCCGCAAACATCTTGACATTTTGTATGGACAAAAATAAAATCCCTAAAGGTTTTTGTGGCCAGCAAGCTGGAGAAAAACCCTGCGTTACCGGGTCTCCATAGACACGGCCTCATATCACAGCAATATTATCACAAAAATTCGGAGAAAAAAACCATTTTTGGAAGATGATTCAGAACAAGGCCTTTTCGATCGAATCAAGTCTCTGATCAAGAAAAAAATCCACCAGGCCGACGGCAACAACCTGACCGAAGAAATCCATGTTCTTATGGACGAAGGGCAGGCCAAGGGACTCATCACCAACGAAGAATCCCATATGGTATACGGTGTGCTGGATTTGAAGGAAACAAAGGCCCAATCCATCATGATCCCCCGAACAGGAATCTCTTCTACCCGAGTCGATGCCACCTTGGGTGAATTGATCAAACTGGTTACTGATTGCGGGCATACCAGGATACCTATCCATAAGGAAAACATCGATCAGGTTGTGGGCATTCTTCATTCAAAAGATCTCCTGAAGCTGTTGGGAGAGGACCCCGATTCTCAAATTCCAAATGATATGCTCAGAAAGCCTTATTTTGTCCCTGAAACTCGGATGGTCAGCGATTTGTTAAGAGATATGAAGGAAAAAAAGACCCATCTGGCCATCGTGACAGATGAGTATGGAGGTACCGCCGGCATTATTACGATCGAGGATATCCTGGAGGAAATCGTCGGGGAAATATTGGACGAACACGACACAGAAGAGCCCCTGTTGGATATCATCGATGATAATTCCTTTCTGGTGGATGCCCGACTGGAGATTGGAAAGCTGGAAGAGCACCTCAAAATGGAACTGACGGAGGGAGACTTCGAGTCTGTGGGCGGGTTTGTTATCCACCTTTTGGGAAGGATACCCGAGGTGAATGAAGAAGTTTTATTCAAGGGTCTGAAGATTACTATCGAAAAGGGTGACCAGCGGAAGATTGATAAGGTCCTCATCAGACGAGAGTCCCCTCCAATTCCCCCCAAGGAAGAAAAAAATTCCCGGATGTAAAATCTTGAGAGATTTGACGGGCCATAGGGCTACGTCGCAGGGGTCCCGGTACGGTGCAGTGGGTGCCCTTGCTATGGATTGATTTTGGTTCTTGAAGGTGGAGAATAACAAATAATGGCGCCTTCCCTGCGTAAAATACTATTGCCCATCCTCTCAGGGGTTATGTTAACCGCATCCTTTCCCCCCGGGAACCTTTTCTTTCTCTCGTGGGTCGCTTTAGTGCCGCTTCTCAAAAGTCTCGAGGATACGTCTCCTGCCCAGGGTTTCAAACAAGGTCTCATTACAGGTTTTGTCCATTTCCTCACCTTGATTTACTGGCTTATGGTGGTGCTTGGGCATTATGGGAATCTAAATATATTTGTAAGCCTTGTGCCTCTTTTTTTCCTGGTTCTCTACCTGGCTCTATATATCGCCGTCTTTGCAAGTCTGACCACATGGCTGCAGGACTCCCATTTTTATATAATTTTTATGGCAGGCTTTTGGGTCAGCCTCGAATATATCAGGGGCAATCTCTTGACCGGGTTTCCCTGGTGTCTTTTGGGATACACCCAATACAAACAATTGGTTCTTATTCAAATTGCAGACCTCGTCGGCGTATATGGGTCTTCTTTCTTGATTGTCCTTGTAAACGGGTTTATTTACCACATAATTTCAAAACGATCCTTGAAAAACCGCGGCCTGCTAAAATGGGAGGTGCTTGTGGTGGCCCTGCTTACAGCGGGGACACTGGCATATGGCCAATACCGCCTCTCCGAGAGAACAGATGGGAAAAAGCCTGCCAGGGTGATAAAGACAGCAATTATCCAGGGCAACATTGATCAATCCATAAAGTGGGACCCGGCATATCGAACCACCACCATGCTGACTTACAAAAGGCTCACCCGGACAACCCGCGATTTCAACCCTGATCTGATTGTCTGGCCTGAAACAGCAATGCCTTTCTTTTTTCAGGATAACAAAAGGTTTTCACCGCAAGTCTTCTCCATGGCAGATGAGATGGGGGCCCTTCTTATTTTTGGAAGTCCCGCTTATAAACGCGGCAAGGGGGTGACAAAATATTATAACCGGGTTTACCTGGTTACGCCAGACCCCCAATCACCGCCTCAATCCTATGATAAAGTCCACCTTGTACCTTTTGGAGAATATATCCCCCTCAAAAAGATCCTTTCTTTTATCGATCGGCTGGTTCCCGCGGCCGGAGATTTTGAAGCAGGGCATAAGATAGCCCCCCTAGAAACCGCCGATATGTCCATTGGAGTTGTCATATGTTTTGAGGTTGTCTTTCCAGAACTGGCACGCAGCCTTACGCGTCAAGGGGCAAACATGCTTGTCAATCTGACAAATGATGCCTGGTTTGGAATGACAAGCGCCCCCTATCAACATTTAAGCATAGCGGTTTTCAGATCCGTTGAAAACCACAGACCTATGATACGTGCTGCATCTTCGGGTTTCAGTGCATTTATCGGGCCTCAAGGCAAAATCCTACAATTGAGCGACCTCTTCGAAGAAGAGATCCTGGAGGCCTCGGTTGACATATCCAATTCGTCCCTCACCATTTACACCCGTTTCGGAGATTTTTTTGTCATCTTTCTCCTTATTATCTCATTTCTCAAAATCTGCCATTGTCTCAGGGGGAGATGGCTTGAAAAGAGGAAAGGGACGGGTCTCACTTGAAATAGTCTCCATTAAGAATTACAATGGCAATAATAAACACTACGTTATTTCTAATATGAGGAGGAAAAAATGGAGCAGGGCATAATAGAGCGGATTGATCACGTCACGGGTCAGCTGGATGCGTTAAGGGGGCATCTTTGACTTAGACAACAAGGAAGAAGATCTCAAAGAACTCGAAAACATGATGTCAAATGCCAGCTTCTGGCAAAAGGATCAGACCGAGATTTCCCGTTTTAACCGACAACGTGCACTGTTACGAGAAAAAATCGATTTGTGGCAAAAGCTCTATCAGGAGAGCGAAGAAGCCAAGATCCTTGCCCAAATGGCCTTTGAAGAAGAGGACGAATCCACTTTGCAAGAGGTGAACGACGACGTAGATCAGCTCGAAAGAGAGATAAAAGACCTGGAGCTTCAATCCCTGCTGGGAGATGCGGATGATAAGCGAAATGCCATTTTGGCCATAAATGCAGGGGCTGGGGGAACAGAGGCCCAGGACTGGGTAGAGATGCTTCTCAGAATGTTCATCCGCTGGAGCGAAAACAAAGAAATGAAAGTGCAAATGTTAGATCACCTCCCAGGTGATGAAGCGGGCATTAAAAGCGTAACTTTCACTGTTACCGGACCCTATGCCTATGGACACCTCAAGTCAGAGCACGGTATCCATCGTATGGTTAGGATTTCCCCCTTTGATGCCACCGGACGGAGGCACACCTCATTTGCATCTGTATCCGTTCTCCCCGAGGTGGATACGGATATCATGATTCAAATCGATGAAAAGGATCTTCGCATTGACACTTACAGGGCAAGCGGCCCCGGGGGGCAACATGTTAATAAAACCAATTCAGCCGTTAGGATTACGCATCTTCCCACAGGCACTGTAACACAATGCCAAAACGAAAAATCCCAGCACCGCAACAAAGAAATGGCCATGAAAGTGCTAAGGTCAAAGCTCTATGAAATTGAAAAGAAAAAACTCGAACAGAAAAAGCACGAGATGCATCAGACCCAAAAAGATATTGCCTGGGGCAGCCAAATACGATCTTACGTGTTTAACCCTTACAGGATGGTCAAAGACCATCGTACAAACGTTGAGGTGGGTAACGTTGAAGTTGTCATGGACGGAAACATTGACGCGTTTATCGATGCCTATTTGAGGATGAAATAGAAACCCCGCAATCGACCACCGGGGACCGGCAATCAGGCATGGGTGATCAAAAACCGTCGGTTTTCAATCCAGGAGCTGATCATCCCCCCTGATAGGCTTGATCGAAGGCAGCAATATACTTTTTTATGCCGTCGCTTATCCCCGTGGCCACCCTTTCCTGATACTTTTTGCTGAGCAACCTATTTTTATCGGTTTTGTTGGTGAGAAAACCCACCTCCACCAGAACCGCAGGCATTTCAGCTCCGATCAACACATAAAAGGGGGCCTGTTTTACACCCAAATCTTTGATTTTTTTGTACCTGCGCTTCATACGAGACACCATTCCCCTCTGGACATGATAGGCGAGTCGACTGGATTCGTGAATTTTTGTGTTCAACATCAGGTCATTGAGGATAAACTGGAGATCGCTTATGTTTTTTTCGGAGGTGGCGTTCTCCCTTGCCGCCACCATTACGGCCCGCTCATCGGTGGCGATATTAAGAAAGTAGGACTCAAGGCCTCTGACCCATTTATTCTTGTGCGCATTGACATGGAGGGAGATAAACAGATCTGCCTTTTTCATATTGGCAATGGCTGTCCTCCGTTCCAAGGATAAATATACATCCCTATCCCTGGTAAGAAACACCTCGAATCCAAGATCTTTTCTTAGTTTCCTGGCCAGGAGTTTTGCTATCCTCAGGGTTATATCCTTTTCCTTGACCCCTCGGACATTGGTGCCTGGGTCCCTGCCGCCATGACCCGGGTCTATGACCACCCTTCTCACATTGAGGCCAAGCTGTCTGGCAAGGGATACCGTTTGGTCCGGCCCGCTGGTCTTCTT
Organism: Desulfobacteraceae bacterium; assembly: GCA_030597505.1. Classification (GTDB taxonomy): domain Bacteria; phylum Desulfobacterota; class DSM-4660; order Desulfatiglandales; family Desulfatiglandaceae; genus JABMQV01. The sequence continues at coordinate 18,051 of JAUVRS010000002.1, read as the reverse complement.
GATTCCTTTTCCCCGTGCCCTTTTCTTGGATACCGACCGATGGGTGGTTCCGGTCTTGGGTTTTCCATATCTCCGGACATCTACGACAATCCGAAAGGGATCATAGAGAGGGAAAACCTTGTATTTTTCCACGCTTTTCATGTCCAGGACCACTCTCACTGTATCTTTTTTGTGCTGCCCTGCCCTGGCCCTTTTGAGCAGATCATCTTTTATGGGTATGTCAAGGTCGATTTCGGATGTAACACGGGCATTCTTAAGATCCAGATAGAACCGGCGGGGTTTGTTGACTTTCCGGTTTGGCTTTAGGAGATGGTAGTCATATTTCACTTTGCCATCCAGGTCTATCACGACCCGTGTGTAGTTTGGGGTAGACCAATACCGGATATCTTTGACCGATACCAACCTCGACCGTGATGCGCCGCGTTTCTTTCCCTTCTTCTCTTCTTTTTTTGATCGCTTGCTTAGGGTTACGGCCAGTTTATCCAGCATCTTTTTGGCCTTGGGTCTCATATCCCCTGAGGGGAATTTCACGTCCACCTTCAGAAATTCCACATAGGCACGGCTGGGGTTCTTCTTGTGTTTATAAAAAATATCCCCTATATGGTACTGGGCGTCGTCTGCCAGCCTGTGAGACGCATATCCATCGACTATGCGCCTGTAGAGACTGATGGCTTTATCCAAATATTTTCCTTCCCCCGAATATTTGTATAACCCTGTATAGAGCTTGGCGGAATGGTATATCGCCCAGGGGGCCTGTTTGCTCTTTGGATAACGGGTATAAATTTTCCCATACGCATTTATACAATTCATCCAGTTGTGACGGTATTTTTTTTTCTTATGAGAACGATATAGTGCCTTGCGGGATTTATCAGCCTTCTCGAAAAGGATGGCGGGTTTGTCGGGACGCTTACATAGTGCCTCAGATCCGGCCAGAAGGGGTGTGACCAAAAAAATGAGAAACAGGATTTGAAAGATCTTTTTCTTCATACCTCATAAATTGATTTCAATGTGGATACCTGACGGCCAATCCCCGATGGGCCATAAGATCTTAGCGATCAGCTCCAAGTATTCGAATCTGCGTGTTCTTTTAGTTTGTTGAGCTCTACTAAGGCATCCAGGGGAGTCATGGAAGAGATATCGAGCCCCCTGATCCGTTCCCGCAATTTCCCGTCTTGTGATCCAAACAGACCTAGTTGAAGCATCTCTCCTTGATTTTTTTCATTGGGAATATAGGCCAAGCGAGGTCTTCCTATTTCATCCAATTCTGTTCCTTCAAGGTTGTTAAGGATTTCTTTTGCCCTTTTAAGGACACCCTCCGGCAATCCGGCGATCTGTGCCACCTGGATACCATAACTACGGTTCGTTCCACCCGGGATGAGTTTTCTCAAAAAGATAATTTGATCATTCCACTCCCTGACAGCTATGTTAAAATTCTTTACCCTCTGTTTTGTGGTGACCAGTTCGGTCAACTCATGATAATGGGTGGCAAACAGGGTTCGAATACCAACCCCTTCTCTGTCGTGCAAAGCCTCTGCCACGGCCCAGGCGATACTCAGGCCATCATAGGTGCTTGTGCCACGTCCTATTTCATCCAAAACCACCAGGCTCCTTGGTGTTGCATGCCGCAAAATGTTTGCTGTTTCATTCATCTCCACCATAAAGGTGCTTTGTCCCCTAGCAAGGTCGTCAGAGGCACCCACACGGGTAAAAATACGATCCACCAACCCTATTTCAGCTTCCAGGGCAGGGACAAAACTTCCCATCTGTGCCATCAGCACGGTCAGGGCGGTCTGTCTGAGGATGGTGGATTTGCCCGCCATATTGGGCCCGGTAATAATCAAAATCTGCTGATCCCCTGAATCGAGGCAAATATCATTGGGTACAAAGTCCTCTTCTTTTACAGTCTGCTCTATAACCGGATGTCTCCCGTCTACGATCGTTATCCCGAGGCCGTCATTGACCTTCGGGCACACATAATTGCAGACCTCTGCCGTCTCAGCCAGACCACCCAAGACATCGATCTGGGCGATCAACCCGGCGGTCTCCCTGATTCGATGATTGTTACGCCCGATTTCCTCCCGGATCTTCTCAAAGATCTCGAATTCCATTTCCACCCGCTTTTCTTCAGCGCCCAGAACCTGTTCTTCCCTCTCCTTCAAGGCCTCTGTAATGTAACGTTCGCCATTGGCCAGCGTCTGCTTTCTTATGTAATCCGGAGGAACCAGGTGAAGATTGGACTTGGAGATCTGGATGTAGTATCCAAAGACTCTGTTAAATCCCACTTTTAGGCTTGAAATTCCCGTCTTTTTCTGTTCTGAGGTGCCAAATTCAGTTATCCAGCTTTTCCCATCACGGCTAATGGCGATCAGCTCGTCAAGTTTGTCATTATACCCCTCTTTGATAATCCCCCCTTCTCTCAAAGAGACCGGAGGATCTGTATGTATGGCCTTTTCAATCAGATCTCCAATATCCTGTAGTGTATCCATCCTGGAGGCAATTTCGGATAGCAACGTGCTGTTTGATCCGCTTATGGTGTCCTTTATAAAAGGGAGTTTTTGTATGGAAGATTTGAGGGCCAGAAGATCTCTCGCATTTGCCCTCTTAAGGGCGATACGACCATTCAGTCGTTCCAGATCATAAATCTCTTCAAGCGCCTCCTTGAGCCTTTCCCGGGTCATGGGATCATCCTTCAGACAGGTCAGGGCAGCGTGTCGATTGCGGATCTTGTCAAGGTCAATCAAGGGATAAGCGATCCATGTCTTCAGGAGACGGCCACCCATGGGGGTCACTGTCCTGTCGAGAATTTGAAACAGTGAGCCTTTTTCCGATTGCCGGCGCATCGTTTTCAGTAGCTCCAGATGGGCACAAGTGGACTCGTCAAGCAAAACAAAATCACTCATGTGGTAGGGTATGATCTCGTTTATATGTTCAGGGAACCCTTTTTGGGTATGCCGGAGATAATAAACAAGGGCACCGGCGGCAATGACCCCCTGGGTCATATTCTGACAGCCGAACCCAGCCAAGGACCGGACCCGCAATTGCTCTTTCAAGAGATCTTCGGCCATTCGAGAATCAAACAAATCCTTCTCCAGTGTCTCGAGGCGGTATCTGGAAAGGGCCCCGTGTTTGGACAAAGAACCATCATCGGGGATTAAGAGCTCGGCGGGATCTATTCTTCCCAATTCGTCCAAGAGCTTTTCAAACGTCTGAACTTCTGTCACTCGAAACTCACCCGTTGAAAGTTCCAGGTATGCCAATCCGTATACGTTATCGGCACCTGAGTCACCCTGAGAGGCATCCCGTCCAGGACCTGTTGTTATTGCCCCCATATACAGACTGATTTTATCACCCACTTCACGCTCATCGATAATTGAACCCGGGGTGACAAGCCGCACCACCTCTCTTTTAACAATTCCTTTGCTCAGTTTTGGATCTTCCGTCTGCTCGCAAACCGCAACCTTTCTGCCGCTATCCACCAACTTCCCCACATAAGCGTTATAGGCGTGATGAGGTACGCCGCACATGGGAACCTTTTTCCCGTTGTGGGTCCCGCGGGAGGTAAGGGTAATACCAAGCGTCCTCGAGGCAATCTGTGCATCATCAAAAAACATTTCGTAAAAGTCGCCCATGCGAAAAAACAAGATAGAATCGGGATATTCCTGTTTGATACGCATATATTGCCTGAGCATAGGGGTGAGTTGTGTCATATGATTACCTTATTTATACCCGGTAGCCGCTCCCTTGCGCCCCTGATTAAACCTCTTGCATTTACCATTTGATTTTTTATTACCCGATTTCAAGTGTTCTTTACCAAAGCCCCTCCTGAATCGATCAGATCTATTGTATCCCAGTTCTTGCATTGGGGGCATTGCCATTGAAGCTCTTTTGGCATAAATCCGCATTGTTTGCATTGGAATCTTAGGTAGGGGATACTCAGATCCTGGATAAGTTCTCTATAGGCAGACAATGCCTCTTCCTTTTTCCCCTGGGTCAACAATATCTCGCCCTTGAACCTCCTGGCCTCCCAAAAGGTGGGGGCCAGGTCCAACGCACTGGATATCTCCCTCAAGGCGCCTTCAATGTCATTTTCATTATAAAGATAACGGGCAAGGGCCAAATGGGTGAACGCGTCGGAATTTAATTCCGAACATTCTTTTAAAAAGTTCTCAACCGGTTTTAAGTTCTCCATCTTTGCGTAGGCACCCTCAAGACGACGATAGGCCAGAAATGTAAACTGGGGAACATTCTCTACCACTTCTTTCCAAATTGAAATGGCCTTCTTGTAATCCCGTTTGGCAAAATAAAGATCTCCCAGATGAAGATAGGCATCCACACATTCCTTATGTGTTGATATGGCCCTATTAAAAAAGGTGGTTGCCTTGTTAATGTCTCCCTTCTGCTGGTGGGTTTTCCCCATACCGACCAAATGGTGGGCCAATATGTGATCGTGACTCCCTTTGATCAACCGTGCAATCTTCTGTCGTGTCCGAAAGGCATTTTCCCAGTCTTTCAATTCTTCGTAAATCTTTTCAATTTCTTGCAGGGCCTTTAGCTTGGCGGGATCCTTTTGTACAACCTTTTGAAACGTGCTCAGGGCCCGATTCAGGAACCCCCCCTTACGATAATCCATTCCCAGATCGAAAAGGGCTTGAAGGGCGATCTGCTCGTCAATGGTTGGCCTCAGAATGATATTTTGGCGAATACGGATTGCCCGATCAATATCGCCCTTGGATCGGTACAGATTGCCTAGGGCCACATAGGTCTCTATGGTATCGGAGTTGATCTGGACTGACTTGGTGAATTCTTCGATGGCCTGATCATGATCATTTGAAAGGATATATTGGATCCCTTTAAAAAAAGACTTGTCCCCTTTATCAGGGATGGCCTTTCCAAGCCTTAAACCCCTGTCACGACGTACCCCCCAGCCGATAATCAGACCGAGGCCAAGAGCCACGATAGCGGCCAGAAATGTCTGCTGGTGACCCGTTTCAAAAAGCCACTGCCATAACGACTGCAAGATGAAGTATCTCCTCTCCTATTGTGAGCACTTTCTGCTTTACCAGCTTCTTATGGCTGCCGGCCTGATCTTTTTACCCGGCGCTGCTCATAATACAGTGGATTGCGCCCCCTTATGAGGAGAAAATATGGCGCGGGCCGCATCTCTTATCAACATTTTAAAAGATTACTCGTCCCATCTTTTAGGAGCCATTTGATCAGGGGGCGGCTCACAGAGGTCCCGAGTCCATAAATTAGAAGCAGATTGTACCGGACGGCACTGGACTCAAGCAGGGCCTCTTATGTTTCGCGAGGTTGCTCAGAATTCATATCCTCTGTGGTTACAGGTAAGTTTCTGAGGGAGTTAAGTTCCTTATCTTTCTCTAGAACGTTTTTCATAAGATTCTTAATCTGTCTCTTTAAACGAATACGCTCTGTGATTCCATACAACCCTGAAGCAAGAACACCGATAAGAAAGGTGATAATCGCTATGAGGGAGAGGGGCATCTGTGAGGTCTGATAATCGAAAAAACCCAGGTTGACCTTAAAAGTCACCGGAGTTGCCAGGGCATCATAATTCTGAACAGCCAGGATTACAACAAGCAACAAAAACAATATCACAAGTATCACTTTTACGTTTTTCATTACTTACCTCCAGAATTTAGTTTGAGTTCTCCAAAATGGGGTAAAAGTCTACCATAGGTCTCTTCGATGTGTTCGGGGATGACTCTCACCTCCCCAAAAACAGTCATAAAATTGGTATCCCCGTTCCAGCGTGGCACAATGTGGAAATGTATATGTTCCTCCATGCCCGCCCCCGCAGCCTTTCCAAGGTTCAATCCTACGTTAAATCCTTCCGGGTTCACTACCTTTTTCAATACCCTGATGGCCCTGCGAACCGTGTCCAGAATATCCAACGTTTCCTCTTCGGAAAGGTGGGTCAGATCTGAGAGATGTCTCACAGGCGCCACCAGGAGGTGTCCATTTATATATGGAAAACGATTCATCAACACCGCGGTTAAGGAACCCACGTGCAAGATCAGTCTTACCTCATCCTGGCTTCTATCGTTTCCGGGGCAGAAGATGCAATCCCCATCTTTCTGATCCGAAAGTATATATTCCATTCTCCATGGCGCCCAAAGTGCCTTCATACTTGCCCTCACAACGTCACGATTTCTCCGTATATCGTATCAGAAAGCTCCAACATGCCTACTGTATTGGATGAGTGAGTATACCCGGTTGCGGTCCCGGAATTGAACAGGAGAACCCCGTTCTTGACCCGATTTGTCGCCTGGTGTGAGTGACCGTAAATAATGACATCAACGTCATGAAATTCAGACAAAATCCGATCTTCAAGACCAGCGGGAGATCCCCATCCGTGGATCAATCCCACCCTATATTGCCCCAATTCCAAGATCTTTTTTTCGGGAAGCATCTCCTTTATTTCATGGGGATCCATGTTTCCGTGAACGCCATGGAACGTTTTTTTGTTTAAGAAGTCAACAATTTCAGGGGAGACAATATCACCGGCGTGTAGAATAACGTCTTTATCAGACAGATAATTATCGTAGATTTCCCTTAGTTCTTTGGTCACCCGATAAAGGTGTGTATCCGAAAGGACTCCGATTTTCATATTCACTTTATTTATAATAAAAAAGGCCTTTAATGTAACGGGACTCTAGACAAAAACATTTGTGACCCGGACCCAAAGTGGAAAATCCAAATATGGATGAGGACGGGGTCTTGTTCGGGAGAAGTATACCAGTTTTACAAAAAAAGACAAGGGCAAATCTTATGGCTAATATTGTGGGTTTTTGAAATCATTTGACCCGCAAGGGTTTCACCTGTATTCTAGAAGGGCTTGGAGGGCACTCTCTTCTGGCGTTTTCCGTCTTTTCGGACGCAGCCGGGACCAAAAATACGGCGAGTCTTAAAGAATTGCAAGGCCCTGCGATTTCAAGATAATGAATATTTTACGAAATTCATAAATCTTGAGTTAAAAATATCTAATCTATGAGGGAAAACAGATGCCCATCTATGAATTTTACTGCCAGAAATGTCACATGATCTTTAACTTTTTTTCAAAGTCAATAAATACAGAAAAAAGACCTCAATGCCCCGAATGTCAAACAATCAAACTGGAGCGTCGCCTTTCACTCTTTGCCACGCCTCGAGGCCGGGGCGAAATGGATGAAGAGGGTTTCCCCGATGTAGACGAAAGCAAAATGGAGAAGGCGATGAATCTCCTTGGAAAAGAGGTGGAACATGTTGACGAAGATGATCCCAGACAGGCCGCCAACCTGATGCGAAAATTGACGAATATGACCGGAATGAACCTGGGCTCAGGTATGGAAGAAGCTCTAAGCAGAATGGAGGCAGGGGAAGACCCTGAAAAAATTGAAGCGGAGATGGGTGATATTCTTGAGGAAGAAGAACCCTTTGGTTTAAAAAGGAAATCGACCGGATTATCAAAAAACCGCCCCCCAAGGGTTGATGAAAAGCTCTATGACCTCTAACAAGACTTGGGAGGTCTATCAGGCGCCACTTTCCTTGACTTTACCGTTGCCCTCTTATAACAATATGATGAACTTGAAACCCTGTTTCGAAGATCGGGACAGCCTTTAAGGGAAGTTTAGGTGTATTGACTCTGAACGATCTAAAATGACGCATAAGATAAAAATTGGCAACTTGGCCATCCATGCGAACGGTCCCCTGTTCCTGATTGCGGGGCCCTGTGTGATCGAAGATGAGGCCACCACCCTGGAAGTCGCTCACTTTTTGAAACAGACCGGAGAAGAGCTTGATATTCCGATTATCTTTAAGACCTCTTACGACAAGGCCAACAGGACCTCCCTGGGGTCATTCAGGGGGCCAGGTATTGAGAAGGGATTAAAAATAATACAAAAAGTAAAGGATACCACTGGACTGCCGGTTTTGTCTGATGTGCACGAGACCGGCCAAGTGGAAAGGGCTGCCCGAGTCCTAGATGTGATTCAGGTCCCTGCTTTCTTGTGCCGTCAAACGGATTTGATTTTGGCGGCTGCACGGACCAAAATCCCTATTAATATAAAAAAAGGCCAATTTCTCTCTCCATGGGAAATGGGGCCGACCATTGAAAAAGCGACCTCCACCGGGAATCGTGATCTCTTGCTGACAGAGCGTGGGACTTCTTTCGGATACAACAATCTGATTGTTGACATGAGATCCATAGCCCTGATGAAAGAATTTGGATTTCCTGTTGTATTTGACGCCACACACAGCGTGCAACTCCCAGGGGGAGGAGGTACATGTTCCGGAGGCCAGAGAGAATTTGTAAGCCACCTATCCAGGGCTGCCGTTGCAGCAGGAGCTGATGGCGTGTTTGCCGAAGTCCACCCGGACCCGGATTCCGCGCGCTGCGACGGCCCCAATTCCCTTCCTCTTAATGAGCTCAAACCCCTGTTGATCATGCTCAAAAAACTCCACAGGGTAGTGAGGTCCTGAGACCGCATATTTCTTTGATCCATTCGTCCTCCGGATTTTTGTCGATAAACTGGAAGCTGGCCGAAAAAAACGGGGACTGAAATCCACCTTTCCCTCTGCAGATTTTTTCTGGTCTAAAACAGTGGTTAATCAAAAAGGTGGCTACTTAAAAACAGGAACAGGAAAACGGCGTTGTTGAAAGAAAAGGCGAAAAAAATCAGACTTCTTTTCTTGGATGTGGATGGCGTGATGACCAATGGCCGTATCACCATCAATGACCGGGGAGAGGAGACCAAATCCTTTGACGTCAAAGATGGTTTGGGGTTGAAGGTCCTCATGTCAACCGGCGTTGATGTTGTTATCATTACGGGTCGAAAATCCAAGGTGGTTGGACTGCGTGCAGAGGAGTTGGGAATTGAGGAGCTCTACCAGGGCGTAACCGACAAAGGGACACTCTGCAGGCAATTGATAAATGCAAAAAAGCTAAAAAGGGAAGAGATATGTTGTATGGGTGATGACCTCCCCGACCTGGCCATGTTCAACGAGGTTGGTCTGAGGATAGCGGTTGCTGATGCCTCAAAAGAACTTCGCGAATCTGCTGACTTTATTACAGAAAATCGTGGAGGATATGGAGCTGTAAGGGAGGCGTGCGAATGGATCCTCAAATGCCAGGGAAAATGGGCGGGTTGCGTGGCGAAATTCCGGGGAAAATAGACTTTACAGAGCAACTTGGGCGCTGATATAATACAAAACAACCTATGAAAAGATTCCTTAAGAGACAGTGGCCCCTTGTTGGAATGGGGGTCCTACTGGCAATGGTGGCCTTCTACCTTGCCACATCCGGCGGAATGGGTCTGGGGGTTCCCTCGCTAAAGGATATCATATCAGGTGAAGGCCTCACGCTTAAGGATATTCACTATACCCACAATGATCCTGATAAGAAAATCAAATGGGTCCTGGACGCTCAAAAGGTTAGGTTTTCGAGTGACAAAGACAGGTTTTTTTTCCACGATTTTCGGCTGAGGGTGGAACAAGAGGACAGACCATGGTATAGATTAAAGGGTAAGAAAGGGGATTATTCCAAAACTTCTGGAGTGATTAACCTGTGGGGTGATCTGGAAGGGACTTCGGATAACGGATACAGAATCCTGGCCCAACACATGCTGATCGATGAAAAAAAAAATATCCTCCGCACCAAAGATCGGGTCAAGATATTTGGTCCTCTTTTTTCGGTAGAGGGGCAGGGTCTTTTTGTGGATTTGGACAAAGAAATGCTTATGATACTGTCTGATGTTACCACCACGGTGAGAAAGGGGGTTAGGGGTAATGGGGAAAATTAGATATCAGATGATTTTTTTTATGACCTTTCTTCTCTCCGGGCTCATGTTGCCGGGGGCTATTTTTTCTGAGGACCTTAAAAAACAGACGAAAACCGCTCAAGAAAAACCCCTCCCCCCCCAACCCATAATCATAAAGTCAAATTCCCTGCAAATCGATAACAAACGGCAGGTGGTGACATTTACGGGTGAGGTCAATGCCAGTCAGGATATTTTTGTCCTTGATTGCGATAAAATGTTTGTTTTTTACAAAAACCCACCCGGACAGAAAGAGGGCGAGGGGGGAGAAACCAAGATAGACAGGATTGTGGCGACTGGGAATGTGAGGATCAAGCGAACTTTAGGGGGGATGGCCACTGCAGAAAAGGCCGTCTACTATCAGAAAGAGGAAAAAATGGTCCTGACAGGTAACCCCGTTGTGCGTCAGGGGAAGGACTTTGTTGAAGGGGAGCGAATCACCCTGTTCTTGAGAGAAAGCCGGAGTGTTGTCGAGGGTTCCAAAGACAAAAAAGTAAAGGCCGTAATCTTTCCAAAAGGGAAAAAGAGATAGGGCTTGTGGCAGTGGCTGATGAGATGCTCCAGGCAGAGGGCCTTGTCAAGATCTATCATGGCAAGCGGGTAGTTGATTGTGTCAGTCTGGGGCTAAAAAGAGGGGAGATAGTGGGGCTCCTGGGTCCAAATGGCGCAGGCAAAACCACAACATTTTATATGGTTGTGGGTCTTGCCCGTCCAAACCAGGGCAAGGTCTTTCTGGATGGAAGCAATATCACCCGTGACCCCATGTATCTCAGAGCCAGGAAAGGGATCAATTATCTTTCTCAGGAGCCTTCTATATTTAGAAAATTGACCGTAGAACAAAACTTGCTGGCAATCCTGGAGACCCTGGATATTTCTGCCCATGAGAGGAAAATCCGACTTGAGAGTCTGCTTGCTGAACTAAACATCGCCCATTTGGCCAAACAAAAAGCATCTTCCCTATCTGGTGGTGAGCGACGAAGGCTGGAAATAACCAGGGCGCTGGTCACGGAACCGAGGTTTATGTTACTGGATGAACCCTTTGCCGGGATTGATCCCCTGATTATAAATGATATCCAACAGATCATCAGACAGTTGAAAGACAAGGGTCTAGGTATTATTATATCGGATCACAATGTAAGGGAAACCTTAAGCGTTTGCGATACTGCCTATATTATAAATGAAGGCAGGATCATAGAGCAGGGCATACCAGAGAAGATTGTTCAGAGCGAAATTGTCCGGAACGTCTATCTGGGTGAAAATTTTAATCTATGACTTCAACCCCGGAGATGCCAACAAATTTATCATGGCTTTAGAGTTAAGACAATCGCTGAGTCTCACCCAACAGCTCGTCATGACCCCTCAGCTGCAACAGGCCATCAAATTGTTGCAACTGTCCAAACTTGAGCTCATAGAGAACATTTCTCAGGAGATGGAATCAAACCCCGTTCTCGAAGAGCAAGGGCCGGATGATGCCAAGGACACTGACCCAACCCCTGAGGAGAAGGACCCCACGGAAGAGGATCCCCCAGAGCTTCCGGAGGTGACCATTGAAGAGAACACAAGGGATGACGTGGACTGGGAAAGCTATATCACCGAATATAACACGGAGTGGGCCTCAACACCCTATGAAGAGAGAGAATTTCCGTCCATGGAAAACATCACGGCAACTGGGACAAGCCTTGCCGACCACCTGATGTGGCAATTAAACTTGAGCAATCTTGACGACGAACAAAAAGAAATTGGAACCCACATTATCGGGAACCTGGATGAGGACGGGTATCTTGACATTCCCCTTGAAGAGACTTCTCGTATTACCGGATATGAGCTGGATAAGGCACTTACGACCCTCGAACTCATCCAGACTTTCGATCCGGTGGGCGTGGCTGCCCGGGACATGAGAGAATGCTTGCTCATACAGGCCGGATTTCACAACCTTGAGGGAACAACGGTTGAAAAGATAATCAAGAACTGTCTGGGAGAACTTGAGGGGGAGAAATACAAACGCATCGCAAAGAGCCTGTCCGTACCTTTCACCGAGGTTCTCGCGGCGGTATCAGTGATTAGGGAAATGGACCCAAGACCCGGCCGGAGCTATTCGAACGAACAGACCATCTACATAACCCCCGACATATACGTTTTCAAAACAGCCAATGGTTATGAAATCGCTCAAAACGAAGATGGGTTGCCAAGACTTAGGATAAGCCCTTATTATAAAGATATCCTTCAGAGAAGGGACTCTATGTCCGAAAACGCCAAGGCATATATCCAGGAAAAATTGAGATCAGCTGCCTGGCTCATAAAAAGCATCCACCAACGTCGAAGGACCATTTACAGGGTAACAGAAAGCATTGTTCGTTTTCAAAAAGGTTTTCTCGACGGTGGTATCACCCATCTGAAGCCGCTTGTACTCAGAAATGTGGCTGAGGATATTGAAATGCATGAGTCAACGGTCAGCAGGGCCACCACAAACAAATATGTACATACCCCTCAGGGACTTTTTGAGCTCAAATATTTTTTTAACAGCTCAATCAAGAGCGTTCGAGGGGCTGCCGTGGCCTCAGAGAGTGTAAAAGAACATATGCGTAACATCTTCAAATCGGAAAAAAAGGAAAAACCATACAGTGATGAACAAATTGCCGAAATGTTGGCGGATCTTAATATAAACATCGCCCGCAGAACGGTGGCCAAATATAGGGAGTCAATGGGGGTGCTCCCTTCAAGCAAAAGAAAAAACCTCTACTGACTGTTTTCTACACTAACTTCCGAATTCAAGGGAGGGGAAATTTATGGATATTACCGTGACATTCAGACACATTGAACCCACAGAAAGCCTCAAAACCTATGCTGAAGACAAACTTTCGAAAATAAACAAATACTTGGATTCTGCAGCTGATGCCCACGTGGTATTGACCGTTGAAAAATTCAGGCATCAGGCGGACGTAATGGTGAGCGTAAACGGGACCCTGGTAAAGGCAGTCGAAGAAACAGGAGATATGTATTCGGCGATCGATCAGGTTATGGATAAGATTGAAAAACAGGTCAAACGGCATCTCTCCAAGTTAAGGAACCATCGCCCGGAGAATCCCAAGAGTGAGGACACGCTGGAGACCGAAGAGACGGATGAGGTCTCTGCCTTTGCTGGCGAGGAACCACTTATTGAAATCGAAAAAATGATTGAAAAACCCATGGATCCTGAGGAAGCTGCCATGCAGCTCAGCATATCGGGGCAGGAATTTCTTGTCTTTAGGAATGCAAAATCCCGGGAGATCAACGTGATCTACAAGCGGGGGGACGGCAATCTCGGACTTATTGAGCCCGCGAACTGATATTTGTCAAAAAAAACACTTTATTTTTTTGGATTGATTAAATGAAACTGTCGGAAATCATAGAAAAAAACAGCATTGTTCCCGAGTTGAAAGCCAATGACAAGGCAGGCGTTCTGGAAGAATTGGCCCAAGTCATTTCAGACCATGTGTCTTCAATAGAAAAAGAGGCCCTTGTAAAGGTGTTGGTGGAAAGGGAACGTCTTGGAACTACGGGAATCGGTGACGGGGTCGCCATCCCTCACGGAAAGCTTAAAGGTATTGGGCGTCCAATAATCTCATTTGGCAGAAGCAAGGATGGCATCGACTTTGAGTCCATTGACAGACAGCCCGTTTATCTTTTCTTCCTTCTCGTGGCCCCCGACAATTCCTCCGGGATCCACTTGCAGGTATTGGCAAAAATAGCCAGAATATTAAAAAGCAACACCTTTCGCAAAAAGCTGATGGAAACGGAAACCAGGGAAGAACTCTACCAGACAATCGTTCAAACAGACGAAGAACATTGACTATAACGAAAGAGTCCCGGGGAAGCTATGATGATAGGATTGCTGATTATTTCTCACTGTAATCTGGGAAGAGAATTCTTGAACGCCGCTGAACTTATTGTGGGCCGGCTTGAGAACGCTGACGCCATCGCCATCACGGAGACATCAGAAACAGAAGAACTGTTGACGGCCATTGCAGAGAAGATAAAAAGCCTCGATGACGGCCAAGGAGTCCTTGTCCTCACAGATATGTTTGGTGGCACCCCGTCCAACTTGAGTCTTTCCTTTCTGGAAGAACAGATGGTTGAGGTCCTGACCGGGGTTAATCTGCCCATGGTCATTTCGGTTGCCCAGGATCGGCACCAGCTTACATTGACCGAACTGGGTGAAAGGGCGGAACAGGCGGGCAGGAGGAGTATTGCCCTTGCGGGCAAACTGCTGAAATAGGAATGATTTCCCTCCAGGAAGTAACCCCGGAAAATTTCCATCGGTTTAAAGACCCTATATTGGAGGTGGAAAAGTCTTCTTTTTTATCCCCATGGACCATACGGGCCTTTGAAGCGGAGACAAAGAGGCCGGTCTCACAGCTTTGGGCGTTGCTGGCAGGTGGAAAAATTGGAGGCTATATTTGTTTTTGGATCTTTGCGAATGAGACCCATTTGATGAATATTGCCGTTCATCCACAGAGACGGAAAAGAGGGTTTGGGGGCTGTCTGCTGAAAAAATTGATGGAGGCGAGTCTATCCGAAGGGGCTACAAAGGCATGGTTAGAAGTCAGGCCTTCAAATGTCGGTGCCAGGGCCTTTTATAAAAAGGCCGGTTTTACTGAAATAAGCCGCAGGCCCCGATATTACAGAGAGACCAATGAGGATGCCATAATCATGTCCCTTTCTCTGGCACCTCAAGATACGGGGTTGAGGAAGTTAGGTTATATCTGGAACGTGGAACACGCTGCATGATATTTTTTTCGGATTTTACAGTGTTCAATCAAATGGAAATAAGGAGGTAAAAAATGTCTCTAAAAGTGGCTATCAACGGTTTTGGTCGGATTGGAAGAATGGTTTTCAGGGCAGGGATTGATAAACCAAATATTGACTTTTTAGCCATAAATGACCTGACGGATCTCCCAACCCTTGTCCATCTGCTAAAATATGATTCGGTTCATGGAGCCTTTAAGGGAGACGTGTCCGCTACCGACCATTCGATAATCGTAAATGGAAAAGAGACTGAAATATGCTCGGAGAGAACACCTGAAAAGTTGCCATGGCGAGAACTGGGTGTTGAGACGGTCTTTGAATGTACGGGCCTGTTTAGGGATCGGGAAAAGGCAGCAGCTCATCTTGATGCAGGTGCCAGCAAAGTCATAATCTCAGCGCCGGCCAAAGGGCCTGACCTGACGGTTGTTCTGGGAGTAAACCAGCATGAATACGATGGTGGGAAACACCATATCGTCTCAAACGCTTCCTGCACCACCAATTGTCTCGCCCCGGTCTGCAAGGTCCTTTTAGACCGCTTTGGGATTGAAAAGGGCCTTATGACAACTACCCATGCCTATACCGGCGATCAACGGCTTTTGGATTTCCCCCACAAGGATCTCAGAAGGGCCCGTGCCGCCGCCCTATCCATGATCCCGACGACAACGGGTGCGGCCAAGGCGGTTTCCCTGGTGCTTCCTCAGCTTGAGGGCAAGTTGCATGGGATGGCCATCCGGGTGCCTACTCCGAATGTGTCGGTGGTGGATCTTGTTGTCCAACTGAGCAAACCAGTCGCCATAGATGAAATCAATGGTGCAATGCGGGAGGCTGCAGAAACGGATCTGAAAGGGATTCTTGCTTTCAGCGATGAACCTCTCGTATCCATCGACTTTAATGGCACGGCTGTTTCCTCAACTGTCGACGGCCTCTCAACAGCCGCCATCGGCGACATGGCCAAAATTCTTGCCTGGTATGATAACGAAGTCGGCTATTCAAACCGAATGGTGGATCTGGCCCTTTACATGGCCAACAACTAGCACTGGATTTTACGGGACACTGAAGTGGTGAAATGCAGGCCACCGACAAAGCTTTTTTGTTGGCCAGACCCTGACTGCTCAGGTAGATAGGCTGTAGACATTTAGCATACACCCTAAACAACCTGAATAGTTACGGTAGAGCCTGACAATCCGTTTCTGGAACTGCCATTCTTTTATTTGATGGGAGAATTAAAATGATAAAAAGACGGCTTTTGATTGCCGGAAACTGGAAGATGAACCCGAGTATTGACGATTCTGTCAGTCTCGCCGGAGAAATCGCTGCTGGTATGGATTCACTTAAAGGAGTCGATGTATTGTTGGCCCCACCCTTTACAGCCCTTGGCGTTGTCAGGGAGGCAATCAAAGACTCCGGAATTTTTTTGAGTGCGCAAAATATGCACTGGAAAACAAACGGCGCCTTCACAGGTGAAATATCAGGTGCAATGCTCATAGAGACCGGGTGTACCCACGTGATCATTGGTCATTCAGAAAGAAGGAACCTTTTCCATGAGACAAACGAGATGATTGATCTAAAGGCAAAGGCGGCATCTCTCCTGGGTCTTATCCCTATTTTGTGTGTGGGTGAGACCCTTGAGCAAAGAGAGGGTGGTCACACGTTTAAAGTACTGAAGGAACAACTGGATCTTTCTCTGAACAATTACAGATCCGTCGGGATAATGCCGCCTTCAACTATCCTGGCCTATGAACCCGTATGGGCCATCGGCACGGGTAAAACAGCCACACCATCACAGGCCCAAGAGGTCCACCGATTTATCCGCGAGTGGCTCGAAACGAGTTTTGATTCAAAAACCGCATCCCAGGTTCGGATCCTTTACGGCGGTAGCGTAAAGCCTGACAATACAGCAGATCTGATGTCACAGGAAGACATAGATGGCGCCCTGGTCGGTGGGGCCAGTCTTAAGCCGGATTCTTTTCTTCAAATAATTCGTTTTTCTTAAGGCTTGCACAAAAACCTGGCCGCCATTTTCTCTATGGACAAACCTCAAATAATCATCGAGGACAACCCCGCTAAAGCAGCCCTCGCAACCGCGAATATCTTTGTCAGGTCATGCCACAAGTCCATTTCAAAAAGAGGGCGTTTTGCCGTGGGTCTCTCGGGTGGTTCCACTCCCAGGCTGTTTCACAGAGTTCTGGCCAAAGAACCAATCAGATCTGAAATCCATTGGGATGGCTGCCATATATTCTGGGTTGACGACCGGTGTGTCCCTGAAGATAATCCGGCCAGTAATTATGGTACGGCCAAAAAGGACCTTCTGGACAGTATTCACCTACCACCGGGACAGATACATCCGATGCCGGGAGATCTTCCCCCAACGGATGGGCTCTCAAGATACCGTACAGAGCTGATAGGGTTTTTCGGTCTGAAAAACGGGGAATTTCCGGTCTTCGACCTGATAGTGTTGGGGGTGGGTAAAGACGGGCACGTAGCCTCTCTTTTTCCCGATAAAGCATCACCAGATGAAAGGGATAACCTTTTGGAAACGGTCAAGGGGGGTGATCCGTATCTCCCGCGCGTCACCATGACCTATCCTGTCCTCAACCACGCAAGGCAAATCGTGTTTTTGGTTACTGGTATAGGGAAAGCGCCAATTCTCAAGATGGTTTTTGAAGACAGCCACGCCCTTCTGCCGGCAAAAAAAATATCCCCGTCAAATGGGAAATTGGTCTGGATCCTGGACAGGGATGCCGCATCGCTGCTGTCCGCAGAGATAGCAACTTCTCAGTAAGGGAGAAACAGCCGTGGGCTTGACACCACCTGCCATTGGTGGATATCATTGGGGTACTCTAAAATACCATCAGGAGGGATGGCCGAGTGGTTTAAGGCGGCGGTCTTGAAAACCGTTGTACCGAGAGGTACCGTGGGTTCAAATCCTACTCCCTCCGCCATAAAAACACCAAGGGTTTGCAAGCAGTATCAATGACTTGCAAACCCTTTCTTTTTCAACTCCCATTATTCTCAAACATCACAAAACATCACAGAAAGTCACACAAAAAACAGCTTCCCCCCTCCCTCCTTGTTCATCACATGCCACCATGCGTCCGGGTACTCTATCCGTAATGGCCTGCGCATACGGTCCCATTATCATATCACAGAACAATAGTTCACAGCAGACTCGGTTGACCCCTTTGTCAGGTTTGTTGGCCTCAGATTAAAAAATCTGTCTTGCCTATACCACGTGCATCGAAGCCCTAACAGGGCACATAGGAATAAACGCTGGTGGTTCTCCCATTTCACTTGATCAATATGAAACTTACCGGCGTGAAGGTTTCCTGTTATGTGTCAATGGACTCACCCTTTTCTTGCAAGAATTCCAAAAAACTTTTCCTCTTCGGCAATTCGCATTGAATGTCGTCTAAATTTTCAGGGATGGGCAGTTGGCCATACGTGTGACACGCCG
>JAUVRS010000334.1 GCA_030597505.1 Desulfobacteraceae bacterium | reverse complement strand
CTACAGCTTTTGCAAACCCCACTCGGCAAGCTACACGCTGGTGGCCTACAAGTCCGCCTATCTCAGGGCCCATTACCCGGCCGAGTTTATGGCCGCTGTGATCTCAAACCACGGGGGATACTACTCCACCTTTGGGTACCTGTCCGAGGCAAAACGAATGGGTCTCAGGACCCTGTTGCCCGATATCAATCAAAGCGAGATCAAGTATACCGGAAAAGACAAGGCAATCCGGGTGGGGCTCATGCAGTTAAAGGATCTCTCCCAGGAAACCAGGGAATTTATCGTTCACGAACGTACAAAAAAGGGGCCTTTTATCACCCTTGGGCAGTTTTTGCTTCGGGCCGTGAGCCACATCCATCCTCAAGACGTTAGGGTTTTGATCAAGGCCGGATGTTTTGACAGCATAGCCCGCAATACCCCTCGGGCCGGTCTTATGTGGGAGGCCCTTCGATTCTTTGACCAAAAAGAAGAAAACAAGACCCCTACCCTTTTTGATTGCGTCCAAACCCCCATCCCGTTCCGACGTTCTCCATCCACCTATGGACAATACTCAAAAAACCTTATGCTAAAACATGAATTCGAAACCCTCGGGTTTCTCCTCTCGCTCCATCCCCTTGAGCGTTACACCCATATCGTCCGGGGAAGGGGTCATGTCTCTGCCAGAGATCTCCGTGACTGGGTGGGAAAACAGGTCACCACCATTGGATGGCTGATCACCGGAAAGACCGTACGCACCAAAGAAGGGGATTCCATGAAATTCATCTCCTTTGAAGACACCACCGGCATCTATGAAACCGTGTTCTTCCCAAAGGTCTATCACAGGTTCTGTCACATGCTGAATGGGGCGCGCCCCTATATCCTGAAGGGAAAGGTGGCGGAAGAATTTGGGGCCATAACTGTCACCGTAAACTGGATAGGGTTTCTGGATAGATGTAAAGACCAAAGTCTTCTCCCACCCAGAACGATTTCGCATGGCAGGGGAGCCAAACGGAAGGTGTCTAAATCTGACCCTTGGGCGTACAAAAAAAGTTGATTTCTGCCACCAGATATAATAGGCAGTATGCGCGTCATGAAAATTGCGAACAGAGGCACCCACAATCCTCACCCCCGCCGTTTTGATCTTTTTTTCAATATCGGAAATAGGACCATTGAGGGCCAACGTGGCTTCTGACCACAAAACTCCGGGGCAGAACCCCAAACCACCCGAGGTTAGGGAGGATTTGATTTTTGCTTGACTTCATATGAATTTTCTTTTCAGGAGGCTAAAGGATGGATAACTGGACATTTGGTGTAACGATGATGGTTTGTGGTATGGGGGGCACGATCCTAACCCTTTGGATCATGAGCCTCATCATGAAGCTGTTGGGAAAACTCTTTCCGTACAAGAAAGAGGAGGTATAGCGCATGGAAGACGCGATTATCAACGGCTTGCAGGGTCTAATAAATGGATTTCTACATCTTGATTGGCGCAGTGCGGTCATGCTTCTTGTGGGCTTTCTATTACTCTGGCTTGGGATCAAAAAGGATTGTGAACCCTTGCTTTTGGTTCCCATTGGATTTGGCTGTATTCTCGTAAACATTCCCGTTGCTGATCTCATGGGGGAAGGAGGATTTCTTCGAGTCATTTATAACATGGGGATTGCCAATGAGCTCTTCCCTCTCCTGATTTTTATCGGAATCGGTGCAATGACCGATTTCGGCCCGCTTCTGGCAAACCCGTCCACTTTTATCCTCGGTGCTGCCGGGCAGTTTGGGATCTTCCTGACCCTGGCCCTGGCCCTGGCACTCGGGTTTACGCAACTGGATGCTGTCGCCATAGGGATCATAGGTGCCTGTGATGGCCCCACGGCCATTTATGTCTCTTCTCGGTACGCTCCCCATCTCCTGGGTGCGGTTTCCGTGGCGGCTTACTCTTACATGTCTCTGGTTGCAGTGATCCAACCGCCCATTATGAAGCTGCTCACGACCGAAAAGGAAAGAAATACAATAATGGATATAATGACCGGGATGGTTTCAAAGACTACAAAGCTGCTTTTTCCCCTGGTCATCACAGTCATAGGGGGTCTGATCGCGCCAATGGGTCTGCCCCTCCTTGGAACCATCATGTTGGGGAACCTCATGAGAGAGTCGGGGGTTGTAGCCCGTTTAACCAAGGCATCTGAAAACGAAATTGCTAATGTGGTTACCCTGTTTTTGGGGTTAGCCATCGGTGCGACCATGTCAGGCAGCGCATTCCTGAACCCTCAAACCCTGATTGTTCTCTGTCTGGGTTTCCTGGCCATCTGCTTTGACACGGCCTGCGGGTTAATACTTGGAAAAATCTTGCGGGTTGTGAGTGGCGGAAAGATCAACCCGCTTATCGGCGCTGCCGGGATTTCAGCCTTCCCAATGTCTGCCCGTGTCGTCCAGAAGGAAGGCCAGAAGTACAACAAAAAGAGTTATCTTCTTATGCACGCCATGGGTGCGAATGCCGGAGGTCAGGTGGGTTCGGTGATCGCTGCGGCTGTAATGCTCTCGGTCCTCAGTGGCATGGGAATCATCTAAAAAAAATAGGGCTCTAACAACAAGATCCCTGTTCGTTCCAAATAACAATGAGCTTTTCCTGTCCGTATTAAATATCAAGGGGTTAAGGCCTCGGCCTTAACCCCTTGAAGGTTCAATCCCTGATTTATGCACCCAAGGCAGGGTGCCTGCGCGTTACCTCAAAGCCGGAGGAATACCGGCCAGGGCACTATTTCACGCGCCCCTCGCGCCAGGCCTGAATGAGCTTGTCGTAGTCAACGGTCTCACCTTGCGGCTTCTCATTGACCTTGGCCT
>JAUVRS010000122.1 GCA_030597505.1 Desulfobacteraceae bacterium | reverse complement strand
GTTATCACCAGACTTCCACTCCCTTTACGGACCGCCGTTGCGCCTGGTTCGATGACCACGGTGGTTAGCGGTGCTTCTATGATGGCGGGTCCTTCCCGTGTGACTCCCGGTTCAATGGCCGCAAAAAGCTCGACCTTTGTATCCACCAACCCCGTTTCATTAAAATACGCCTTTCGGCTAGGAAGGATGTCAGTGGTGTATGGTTTCTCCTTTGCGAGTTTACCCAGGACCCGGTCGCGCAGTCTGCAGCGAACCGTTGCACGCCACCCAACGAATTGCACTTCCGAATCAGGGTCCCGGAAAGCAAAAACCTCCTCATGCAATCGATCAAAATCCTCCCGCACACTGGTAACGTCCTCGGGTTTTTCAAAGTGTCTTATCCGAATAGGGAGATCAATTTCACAGACCTGATCCCGATAACGTGCCTCAGCCCAGATCTCAACTGATTGCTCCACTGCCGCGGCCCCGGGCCCCTTTATAAAGATCTGACATTTTGCTATCAGGGACTTCAGAATATCATTTACACCCTCAAAATCGAAATCATCCGTAGTTGTGTAAAAGAGAGCCCGGTAGTCCGCATGGAGGTCTGATATCAAAGCCCCTACTGCAGACAGCCCTGCAACGACCTCGGGGATAATCACTGTTTTGCATCCGAGCCTTCGTGCGATGGCCACCGAATTGAGACCGGCTGCCCCGCCTCCGCCAACCAGTACCGCGTTTCTTGGATCCATTCCCTGATGGATGGTGATTTCTTCGATGGCGCTCACCATGTTTTCAGTAGCGAGTCGAAGTATAGCCGCCGCAGCCTCAAAAAGATTCAACTTTAGAGGATGTGCCACCCCCTCCTCAATTGTCTTTACAGCGTTATCGACATCGAGCTTCATGGCCCCGCCCAGAAAAAATGCCGGGTCGATGTATCCGAGCACCAGGGACGCGTCTGTGACAGTAGGCCTTGTGCCACCCCTTCCATAACAGGCTGGCCCGGGCACGGCACCCGCACTGACTGGTCCCACATGGAGCAAGCCGCCTTCGTCCACCCAGGCGATGCTACCGCCCCCTGCGCCGATGCTTTTTACATCCACGGAAGGAAAGCCCACGATGTGGCCTCGGTAACGCTGCCCGATCCAGGTCTCGGGTGTCATGGGAATCGCCCCCTTCCGGACCAGGCTGACATCATACGTCGTTCCGCCCGTGTCGGCCACAATAGCGGTGTTGGTGTTTATATCAATCTGGGCGTAGTGGCGACCCGCGATGGGAGCCATGGAGGGTCCCGAGCCTATGGCATGGATTGGCGCAGCCGCAAGGTCTTCAAAGTCCATGACACCACCCTTGGAAGTCAACATGAGGAGACGACCCCTGAAACCTGCCTGTTTCAGGCGTTTGGATAGACCTCCAAGGTAACGTGACATGAGGGGTTTGAGGGATGCGTCGATACATGCCGAAGAAGCACGCCGATATTCACGTAAAATAGGGTTAAGCACATTGGAGAGGGTATAGGGAACGTCAGGAAGGTGAGTCTCAAGCAACTCACCGATCCTATTTTCATGGGTTGGGTTAACAGTGGACCAGAGCAGGCAAACCGCGACCGATTCCACCTTCAGGTCCTTTAAAGATTGGATGATTTCCACAACCCCTTTTTCGTCCAATGGGTCGATGACATGGCCGTCCGCCCCGATCCGCTCTGCGACTTCGAAAGTCAATGATCGAGGGATATAGGGTTTTGGGAAAGGCACCGAGAAATTGAACGGTTCAAGTCGACCGCCCTCTCTTAGGACAAGCACATCTCCATGGCCCTTTGTTGTGAGAAGAGCGGTTCTGGCTGTGTTTTCGGTGATGATGGCATTGACGGCGTGGGTGGTTCCGTGAATAAAGAGTTCACCCTTGCCAAGAAATTCCTCCATTGAGATTGACATGCTGTCCGCTGCAGAACGGACAGCCATGAGAATGCCTTCCACCGGGTCATGGGGTGTTGTCTCCGCCTTGAACATGTGAAGACGCCCCATTTCGTCCTCAAAAACAAGGTCTGTAAACGTACCACCGGTATCCACAGCGAAGTGCATTAACAACTCCTTTCAATTCGCCTGTTTTCGAGCCGAACCCCTGACGAACAAGGCAACCAGTTCTGCGAAGTTATTCTTGCGCAAGCCCTAAATTTCTTTATCAAGGTCTATTTATAAATCTTGCACAATGTTCCCCTTGTTCTAACAGAGGCGGATACGTCCTCCCGGGGGGGATCATCGGTAATTATTACATTAATATTTGACTCAAAGCAACCGTGCTCGGGCGCCGGTTTCTCCGGGAACCACCAGCTGTGTCTGGCATGGGCCATTTTGGGATGGATAGTGTCGGTGACCTTTAATTTGAGTTTGACCCGGGCACCCTTTACTTGCGGCGTCTCGATCCATACCCAGTCTCCATCCTCAAGACCCGCCTGCTTTGCCGTATCCGGGTGCACCTCAACCAACGGATCCGGGACACGCTCTCGCAGTGCAGGAATTTGGCGGCCCTCTGAATGAAAAAACTCCAGATGCCTGCTCCCGGTATAAAGAACCAGGGGATAGTCTTTTAGGAGTTCAGGGGTGCTCACCGGGCTTTCCGGGGGCTCCCTGAAAAAGGGAAGGGGATCATAACCGTGTTTTTCAAAGGTAGTCGAGTAAAGTTCTACCTTCCCGGTCGGTGTATTAAACCCGTTTTGCTCGTATTTCTTATACCTCAGGGGCTCCATTTTCATGATACAGGATTTTGACTTTAGTTCTTTAAAGGTGAAATCCGTATCCTTTACCAGGGCCTCATTGAATTCATCAACGTCATCCCAGGGCATATATTTCCGGTCGGCCCAGGGTATCCGCTTTATGAGTTCGATGGACATTTTCATATCGTGCCAGCACTCGGCAAGGGGTTCTACGGCCTTTTGTCTGGCCGCCACATAATTCATGTAGATCAGATCACAGGTGTCGTCCCTCTCAAACCAATGGGCGGCCGGGAGCACATAATCGGCGATCTCCGCCGTGGGTGTCATAAAAAAATCGGCAACCACAAAGAGATCGAGGTTGTTTTTCATGGCTGCCCAGAGGCTTTTCACATTCTGCATATTCAGGATGGGGTTACCGCCGCCGCAGAACAGGGCCTTTATGGGATAGGGCTTGCCGTCACGCAAGGCCTCGTGGGCAAGCGGAGCCGGGACAAAAGGAATAATGGCCTCTGGTCCGGAAATGAGAGGGTATTCCTTTGCGCCAATACGTTTCTCTTCAATTTCCGGAGGCGGTCTGAACCTCTTGTCTTCGCCCAGAAGATCACCGCATCCGATATACCCTGGGATAGACACCGGCAGGAGGTTTCCTCCGGGTACGTCCAGATTTCCTGTTAGTGCGACCAAGATGGCAAAGGCGCGTACTGTCTGGGTGGAGTTGATGTTGTGTTCAACACCCACACGTTTGTGGAGCACAGCGGGTTTTGTGGTTGCGTAGATCCTGGCCGCCTCTCTGATCTTATCCGCCGGTACCCAGGTTGTTTTTTCCACTTTTTCCAGAGGATATTCCTTTACACGCTCCTTGAGCTCATCAAAACCATGGCACCATTTGTCGACAAACTCCTTATCGTAGAGATCCTCGTCAATAATTGTCTTGATCATCCCCATGGCCAGGGCCACATCCGTTCCGGGTCTGATTTGTAACCAGAGGTCTGCCTTTGAAGCCAGTTGGGTGCGACGGGGGTCAACCACAATGAGCTTGGCATTCCGTTTCTGTTTGGCCTCCAGAATCTCCACCCCTCTCGGCGGATGGGAGGCCAGTGGGTTCCCGGCAAATATCAGGATGCAGTCGGAATTCAGGTAATCAGGCCCGGATTCTACGATGACCGAAGAGGCATAGGTCCAGTACTCAGCAATAAAACCGGGCAAAAAACATATGTGAAGATCAACGCTGACTATGTTGGGACTGCCAAGAGCGTAGGCAATGAGGGTTGTTGAATAAAGCGTGGGCCTTGGGCCGGTACCGTGAATCACGGCAAAGGACTCAGGACCGTTTTTCTCCTTATTCTCCGTCAACTTCTCGGCTATCTCGTCCAAGGCCACATCCCATGTGATTCTCTCCCATTTCCCGCTTCCCCTCTCACCAATTCGCCTCATGGGATATTTGAGGCGGTCAGGGTGATAGGCAACTTGAGGTTGTGCACGACCCTTGATACAGGTAAACCCCCTGTTCATCGGGTTGTCAGGATCTCCCTCGATTTTGACGACTTTTCCGTCAAGAACATGAACAAACACACCGCATTCACAATGACATGCCTGGCAAACGCTTCTGACGATTCTCTCCTCCTTGTCCATATCAGCACTCTCCATAAATTTAAGGTTGGGTGTTTTAGAAATCCAATGCAGGTCTTAGGCCGCAGCCGGATCCAGGCCCTTGACAGGGCAATAGCATATTCGCCAGACGCTTTCCCTTTTTGAGTTTGCTCAGGCTAATTTCAACACGGTGCCGAGTTAGGACAATCACGGGAAAGGTTATGGGTTTTTCGGTTTTAAGAAACTGCCCCAGAAGGGGCAGGATTTGGGTTATAAAGTTTGGGACCGGCAAGGCCGGTCCCAAATAGAGGGGTTTATAAGGGGCATTCCGTGATTTCCCAGATAGGCCACTTGGTCAAGATTTCCACACCGGTATCCGTGATATGGATCATCTCTTCAATCCTTGAGGCACCAAGCCCGATCCTTCCGAGCTGAGTTTCAGTGGCAAAGGTCATGCCCTTCTCAAGGGGAAGCGGGTTTTCAAGCGATGCTTCACGCCATGCCATGGGAAGCTCATAAAGGGTAAGTCCGATTCCATGCATCCAGTTGCTCCCTGCGGTCTGGTCCTCATGTTTGATGAGAATATCGCTCCAGACATCTTCAGAGGCAGGCCATTTTTCGGCAACGTCCCGGGTCGTCATACCCGGTTTGATTATCTCGATCGAGGCATACAGCCAATCCAATGCCCGCTGGTAGTCATCCTTCATTTGCTGGGTCGGTTTACCACAGCAGAACGTTCTGTAGTAACAGGTCTTGTAACCGTTATAGGATGTGTTGTAGACATCGGCATAGACTATATCGCCCGGTCGGACGATGCGGTTGGCGCATGTTTCACGGGGGTTTGGCCAGCTAAACTCACCGGATGTACAAAAAATCCCTGAAAAAACCTCAGCCCCTAGATCATAGGCGACCTTGTGCATCAATCCTACAAGCTCATTTTCACGCACACCGGGTGTCAAGGCGTCTTTGAAGGCCTGAAACTGGGCGTCCCCAATGGCAGCCGCCACACGCAGACATTCCACCTCATCCCTGTTCTTGATCTTGCGGGCGTGAAACATCAATTCCTGACCTGCAAGGCTCACCTTGATCCCTGCATCCTCAAAACCCTGGATGATTCCGGGATCTGCAAAATCCAGTGCCAGGGGCTCTTTTTCCAGCCCATAGGATTTGAGATCATCAACTATCTGCTTTACAAACTTATCCCTTTGGGCCTTTTGGGCATCGCGACCGATGATGATACTGCTCCAACCGGTGCCTGTTATGGCTACTTTGACCTTGTCAAGCCAGGGGCACATTTGTCGAGTGTGATACCCGATCTCCGCATTTTCATAAACAATTGGACCCTTTGCATTTCCTGCAAAAAGGCTGTATCGCAGCCCGGATGAAGGTGTCGTCCAGTGAGGTGTCCAGGTTCCGGTAAAATAGCGGGTGTTCCACTCATTTAGTGACAGGATGGCACCTACGTCGAATGCTTTTAATTGCTCTCGGGTACGCTCGAGGCGATAGTTTCTCATTCGCTCATAGTTTATGTTCTCATCCCAATCGACTGCCTGGGTCTGGCATCCCTTGTGATAGGCATAGTCCTCCCAGTTGAGGACAGGATGCTCAAAAGACATTGGGTCATCAGCCAAATCTCCCGTATAAACGGGACGGTTACTGGGCGGGATCTTCGTCTGAACAAACCTATCATACGCCCCTTTTGCCATCTTTTCATATTCTTCGATTTTCATTCCATCAACCTCCCTATAATCTGACTTCTGTGGTTTCTGATACCCCCGCCATTTGAGAGGGCAGAGGGGTTTACCGTTTAAAATGGGTTAAGGTCTTATCTTGCGGTTTTATACCTTCTATGCTAACCCGTACGGTCCCCATTTCCAATGATATTTTTTGTGTCACCCCCTTTCCATTCTAATTATAGTGTGACTTCAAAACAGGGAGAACCTGATTTATCGGTTCTCACTCAAAAAATCGGACTTTAAAATATTTTCTTTAAACATGACAAAATGGTTCTTGACAGCCCTCTCCAAAAGTTCTTGGTCTGCCTTGTGAAAAGCGTCGGCAATTGCAAGGTGTTCCTCCATTGAACGTAAGAGGCGTTCACTGGTATAAAGAAATGTTGATCTAAATATATCCGTCTGGTTGTAAAGCATTCGAAAAATCTTGGTGATCAATTCATTTTTCGTCAGTTCGTAAAACACCCCGTGGAAGCGGCGATTCAAGGTGAGATAGAGGAGATAATCTTTTTTGGTGAGAGAATTTTTCATGTCTTTTAGAATTTTATCAAGTTTTTTGCATGCCTTCGAGTCTCTTTTTTTAAGCGAGAGTCTTGCTACGGGTAATTCCACCATAAACATAACTTCACAAAAATCTTCCACACTTTTACGGTCAATTTTTTTTACGATAAATCCCTTTCTTGGCAGGAGTTCCACAACCCCTTCGCCTTCCAGTTTTTTGAGGGCCTCTCTTACCGGGGATTTGCTTGTTCCCAGATTTTTTGCGAATTCAGTTTCTATAATTCTCTCCCCGGGTCCTATGGATCCGCTCAGGATAGCTTCCTGAATGATATCAAAAATCCGGTCGGATAAGCTAAGGTGTTCTTTTAGTAATTGCTGCATTTATGATTTTCTTTCCCAGGTTTTGGAGGTTTTTGTCAAGCCACAGGCCTTCCAATTTTTTGCAGTATGGCGTTTTAACATTTTTTCGAGATATTACCCTTAGTCGACTATATATCTCCGACTGCAAAAGGTTTGTCAAGAAAAAATTGCCTGAGCTTTTGCGTTTTATTTTTTTTTGTGAATTCAAACAGGAAATTCTTCCTGTTTGGGCCGGACACTGGTTGATTTTCCTTGACTTTTTTGTGGATTTCCAATTTCTTTTAGAACACAAACAGACCCGTTTTATTTCTGAGGCCTTAATGATGGGCCGGACAACGACACCGATATGAGGGAATGTGGGTTTCACGTGCCTACTCGCTTGATTATCCAGCCGAACTCAAAGAGAACATGTATTTTTCGGTGGAGACATTTGCCGGGCACCCGCTGTTGCCCCAGACCTGCCGGTTGGAGGAAAATATACTTGTCACT
>JAUVRS010000191.1 GCA_030597505.1 Desulfobacteraceae bacterium | reverse complement strand
CCAGGGGCACCGTGTAGTTCACTTCCGTCATATTCCGCGGTCTTTGCCCTGACCGCTGCTTCGATAAATTTCCTCACGATATCCTCAATCTCATTGATATTCAGTTCTCTGGGCATGACATTCAAAAACTTACAGGGTATGGGAGATGGTGCCACCGGGTGCATGCCTTTGAGATTGGCGGGTTTTGCCTGCCGTCCCACATGCACCAATTGGGAAATGATCTTTACACCCCAGACATGGACTTCTTCTACCAGTTCATTGTGGGAGGCTATAAAACCGTTGGCATGAAGGCACAGGTTTTTTGAACCTGTCAGCCCTTGGGGATGATCCACACAGGTCACTTCCGTAATAATGGTTCCTATTCCCCCCTTGGCCCGCTCAGCGTAATATTCAATCTGCCTTTGTGTCACCTCACCGGTCTCACTGGCCAGACGCGTCCCCATAGGCGCCATAATCAGCCGGTTTTTTACCTTCAAAGTTCCAATGGAGGCTGCCTCGAACATCTTCTTATAACGCCCGCTTTTCTTTTCAGATATCTCCACAGATTTCACCTTTCCAAAGTCTTCAAAATCAAAACCCTTTCATTTCCAGGGAGATGAAAGGGCCTATCTAGTGCCTGAACGAAAACACCGTTCATGCACGATTTTAGATTGCGGATTGCGGATTGCAGATTCAAAAAAGAAAGCAATCTCAGTAAGTTGAAAACCTCTGATCAAAATTGAAAAACCTTTTTTGAGGTTTTCGTTCGGCCACTATCTATTGCCTGGGTACAAAACGTTTGATCCGATCTCAAATTCAATGGACTGAGAAGAAGGCTCGCAGGCCTCGCTTCCACTTCAACAATCCCAAAAGTAGAGAACCGCATGAAAGCGTTAATGGAAGACCCCGGGGGGCAACCTACTGTTTGTCTTCAAGGGCAAATATCATGTGGATAGTGGCATGGAATTCTTGTTCACCCGTAGCCACGGGCACTGCCGAAACACTATCCTGGGCAAAACTTCGACCAAGCAGTTTAGGCCGGGGAAGTTGAATGGACTGCTCGCTAATGGCCAGCACTTTTCCTACACCGACACCGGCAGCTTGCGCATAGAGTTCCGCCCGACTGCGAGCGTCGGCGATTGCGCGTTTGCGGGCCTCATTTAGAACGCCGGTGGGATCGACAATCCCAAAGCTTACGCCTGACACCTCGTTGCTGCCGGCTCGGACCAATGCATCAAGCACTTTCCCCAAATCCGGCAGATTGCGCACCTTGACCTGCACCTGATTTGTTACCCGGTACCCAACGATTTCAGGCTGTCTCCGGCCTCGTTCATCCCGTTTGTATGCCGGACTCACGTTAAACCTGGATGTCTGGACATCCTTTGGGGCAACCTCGTGTTTTTTTAGAACACTCAAAATCTTCCCCATGGCCTCATTGTTGGCTGATAATGCCTCGGTTGCCGTGGCCCTTTGGGTAATGACACCCGTCTGGATGACCGCCATATCCGGTGGAGCAGCGGCCTTCCCCTGTCCGGTCACAGATATGGTTTGTGTAAATTTATCCAGACCCGCCTCAGCCGGTGTAACCATCAAAAGCATTGCCGCTAGAAACAAACCAATCTTTAATCGTGCCATAAAAGACCTCCTTTCAAAGATAAGAGATGGGACAGACCCTGTTTTCAGACCAATAGAATACCAAACTACGAGGATTTGATCTGATTTCTACTTTACAGCCGATGGCCTTACGTAATAGCTGTCTCCTACCGTAGCACCTAAAAAGGGCGGTGCCTTTTTGACCCCCTTCATTTCCTGGGTGAGCATGGTGCTGTGGAAAACTCGGATCAGGTTTGATTTTTTTTCACTTTGGATCTGAACCGCAGTGGTGATCGGAAGGTTGTATTGAATCGGTTCTCCCAGCAGGTTTTTCTTAAATATTCGCCAGGGGCCCGTAACCACAACCGCCACAACCTTTCCTGCCACCTTGCCTTTTGCAGCAAGTGCGTCCTCTTCTTTCTGGAGAAATTGTTTGGCGGTTTTGGCCAGTTTCTTGGCATCCCCAGGGGCATTGCTTGCCTGTTTTGGGAACTTTGCCTTATCGATTTTGGCGTTTAGGGCCTTCAGGTCTTTGGCGATCCAACCATCCACTTTGGCATTAAATGCCTTGACCCTCGGGTTGTCCGGATCAAATTTTGCGGCTATTTGTCCCCATTTTGTTATAATTGTATGCTGCTTCACACGGGCGAAGTCATGAATCCCCTTTGATGTTCGGTCTTTTATGTCCTGTGCCCTTCGAATGAGGTCGTCGGCCATTACCAACCGGGTTTTTTTGACGTTCTCAACACCTTTGGTCATCTCCGTATAGGCAAAACTCGCACGGTAATACGGGTCTGAATAGCCCATGGCCTCGGCTTTTTTGTCGATTTCATCTTTTGTGGTACCATATTTCTGTCCAAAGGCCTTGAGTTTGGCCTTCAGATTACTAAGTTCGATTTTCTCAAAGGTCTCTATCTGGGCCAGTAGTTCATTGACCGGTTTGAAGTCATTATAATATATAACAACCCCGGTTGCGCGATTGAATACAGATTTGACCTTTTTATATTCATCCGTTAAGGCTTTTACATCGGCTTTGACCTCTGCGGATTGGGTCGTTGCTATGGCCTTTTTTTTCTCATTGTCTTCCCTGGCCTGAGGGTTCTTTTTTTCTTCTTCTGCTAATTTCGCTTTAATCTCATCAAATTCAGGGTGGGATGTGATGCCCTTTTCCGCTGCTTTTGCCTTGCCTGTCTCAAAATTCTTGCGGGCGCTGTCTAAGGTCCTGTCCATGTTTTTTAGAATCTGTTCCGGATCCCAATTGGGGTCACCCAATCTCTTGATATAGTCATCAATTCTGTCCAAATCTCTTTTTGCAGCGGTGATGGGTCCTTTGGCGTGATAGGGGAGTTTTGTGGCGTCCGCCTTTTTGGTCTTGGCCGGCTCAACGGCCTGCGCCTTTTTTGACGTGGCCTTGGGCATCTTGGCCTTTAATTTCTTTTCAATCTGGACGTATTTTTTTTCAAGGGATCTGAGTTTGGAATTTTTTGGGTCTTCACTCTTGATTTTTTCGATCAGTGCCTTTGACTGGCCGACCTGTTGTGTGGCCTTCTCATTCTTTCCGGCATACATGTTTTTCTCGGCCTTGCGAAGCAGGTTGTTTGCCTCCGTGACCAGGGTCTTGATATCCGCGGTTGAGGGGGCTGACGATTGAACCGGTTTTTTGGGAATGGGTTTGGATTTTGGCTTTGGGGGCAGTTTGACTTGGGTGCTCGTGCCAGCCGTCAGGCTTCCACCGCCAAGATTCCTGCCGGTCCGCCTTTCAAGGTCTTTAACGAGTTTCTTGAATTTCCTTTCCAGCGATTTCAAGCTGGGGTTGTTGGGATCTTGTGCCTTTATTTTTGATAGCGTCTCTTTTATGGGCGTGAGCGCAGCTATGGCCTTATCTTTTTTTCCACCAAACATATCCTTTTCTACCTGTCGGAGCTCTTTTTTGACCTCTTTGACCAATGTCTTGACGTCTGCAGCCCAGGTGGTATGGCTGGTATAATTAAACAGGCAGAGAACGATGAGCATCACGAAACTGAATAAAGCAAGTTTACTTTTTGTTGGTTTCATTATTATTCCTTTCATTGAAATTTTAATTGCTGGCAGTTTGTTATTTTATAGAACGTGTGGTCGATTTGTGTCTATTTTTATAGCAACACCAATTTTCTTCGGGAGAATATATATTGAGAAAAAGAAAAGGGAATGTCAAGAAATCGCGTTTCTGAATCAGGGAGGGGGGCGGAGAATTCGATACGTCTTGTTTCCCA
This sequence comes from Desulfobacteraceae bacterium, assembly GCA_030597505.1. GTDB lineage: Bacteria > Desulfobacterota > DSM-4660 > Desulfatiglandales > Desulfatiglandaceae > JABMQV01. The sequence continues at coordinate 1,674 of JAUVRS010000191.1, read as the reverse complement.
TGTTTTAGAAATTACGGTGTTTTCTGATTTTGTGGTAGGCCTCCTGGATCTCCTGAAACTGATCGGTTGCAAAATTTACGAATTCTTCAGGAAGGCCTTTTGATATGATCTTGTCGGGATGAAAATCGTTGGCCAGCCTCCTGTAATTCCGCTTGATCTCTTCGTTGTTGCTCTTGGGCGTACATTCCAGACGGCTGTAATATCTATCAAAATCATCAAAAAATGAGCGTCTCAAATTTGTAAATTCCTGCTCACTGATCTGAAAAATATTTTTTATCCCTCTAAGGGCCGATTCCTCAGCAGGGTGCTCTTTGCCGTCCGCTGCCACGATCCTAAAAAGCAAGTTTAGCAATGAACGCAATATTTCCGGTGAATGTTTGTTAAACTTATAAAACTGGGTTGCCAAATCTTCAATGGCATATGGGGAGTTCTTGGCCTCATTAAATGTTTCAATCGCAAATCTTCTTTGATCGGGGTTGAGCCTTATTTCTTTCATGAAGTTTTCGGTGGCTTCAATTTCATCCTGACAAACAGCGCCGTCGATTTTTGAGAGTTTTCCCAAGATTGAAAACAACGTGACGAAATAGAGGGCTTGTGTTTCATCTTTGCCTGTAACTGTCTTGGGGCTTTGGGGGCTCACGGATTTTTTGTCAACAAAGGCATGTCCCAGGGCAGCTCCACAAATAGCCCCAAGCGGTCCGCCAAAAAAGAAACCAACCGCCCCACCCGCAGCTTTTCCAAACCAACTCATTATTTCCTTCCTGATTGCTTTTTCATTCTCCCGGCTTACAACCAAACAGAAAAGCCTGGAGCGGATAGACGTCACTACTCTCCATTTTTCAAAATGTCAAGACCGCAGGCGGATACCTCAGGGAAACGTCAAAGTCAACGCTCACTGATTCAGGTAAAAGCGATTTGCTTTCCCGGTTATGGCACTAAAATCCAAAATTACAATACTCAAATTACAAACAATATCAAAATTACAAATTCCAATGACCAAACGATTTCAATCACTTATTGGATGTCTCTCCGTCATTCTTAGCTGTTTTGAATTTTGAATTTCGGTCATTGAGATTTGTTTGAGATTTGTATTTTGGGGTTTGGAATTTTCATGATTTGGATAAGCTGGTAACTTCATTAATTTCAAGTAATTACCTGTTTAAATGACGTGGCCCTGGCGGATACCTTCTTCGAATCCTTCATCGGAAAGTCAAAATGCACCCATGATTTCCAAAACATTATTCTTTCCATGACATATCTCGGCTCTCGATCCGCCCCCTCGATATCTGGTTCCTCCCAGCCCGACCCTCCATTTCTGGCCGACGAGTTTCAGTCACGACATCGCGCGGTCTGATTTAGCTTGACACGCAAGCCATGATTTCCATATGTTCCTGCTAAAAAAGCGACTTCTTATCCATTATACACGGTGGAGCTCTGGTCTACCCGCTCATGGCATTCAGTTGGTCCTTAAAAGTTGTGGAGGTGGGAATCCAGGGTCTGTTAACATCCCGCAAGCTGGAAGCGGCGATCTTCTATGCAACTTCCATTATTTCAGTGTTGTCACCATCACCCCGGCAACGACCCTGACAAGGATTTTGTCTGTTCTCGAGGCTGCTATAGGTGGATCATCTCCCGATTAGTTGTAGTTAATTAAGGTCCAATAAGTCGGTTATT
>JAUVRS010000196.1 GCA_030597505.1 Desulfobacteraceae bacterium | reverse complement strand
CTTACCTTCCATTTCTATGCCTCCAATCCCATCTTGCCTGGATTCAGAATGTTGTTCGGGTCAAACATTTTCTTGAGGGAACGCATTACATTCAAGGCCACTGAATCGTGCTCAATGGACATGTAAGTGCTTGTGCTCTGAAATAGCACGAATGGCTAAGGCCACCGGCGCTAGAATGATATGAGACAACCCGCTAAAGGGCACATAGGCCACAAATGCCCCGGTCAGAATTGCGTGTACATACCATATGTATCCGTAGACTCCGGTCCATAGCGCGGGCTCGGAAAAGGCCAGACTGATCAGATAACCAACAATAGAATAACCTGATCCATTGGGCCGTCCTGTCATGGCTATACGGATTCCTTCTAAGATAAAGCCGACCGCCACGATACTTGCGATCAGTGCCAGGGCAATCCGATCCTGCCTGGGTAATCCCGGCAGTTGAGTATCGTCATGAAGGATGCCTCGGAAAAAAGCCAGGCAGACCCCCAGTAACACCATGAGACCTGATAGATCAAAGAAAAGGGCTGTGACCGGATGGTTCTTGTCAAGGAGCACCCAGACCCATGAACTTTCCGGATGCCCAAGAGATCCGATAAGGCCTATCAATCCCCAGATAGATCGAAAGACAAAAGGCCAGAAAATGAGGCTGTGGACAAACCAGCGGGTTTGAGATTGTCTATAAAGCCTTCTTTGGAGGAATACATCCAGAATGAAAGGCTTGATTATCGGCCATATCCTTGGCGAAAAGACTTGTCTGATGGCACTTTCAAGCAATCGAAAAATCTTGGTAATTGGACCCGAGTCAGTTTTGCCAGCCACTGTCCCTGTCAACCAGTATGAAATCATGATCACCAGACCACCCAGGAATATGATCATGGTAAACACGGTGGTAGTATCTCCCACCGAAAAGGTTGCAGCATGGCAGGGCATGCAGATGATGCTCTTTGAAGGGAGGATCATGGATGCCGCCCCTACTGCGTTTCCCTTGAAGTGGCAACTTCGGCAAGAGGCCTTATCATCTCCGGAGACCATTTGGTGGATATTGGTGGTTTTACCCGATTGGCCCTCTCTTTCCCATAGAACAAACCCATTGTCGAGATCCCGAACCGGTCGAATTCCGTTCAGGTGACAGGCCCCGCACGAAACCCCAATATGGGCGTCGTGGGCAACTTTTTCGTCATGCCGAGGGTGACATTGTTTGCAATCAACCGGTTTTTGAGTGCGGTGTCGAAACTGTGCAGAGTCGGCATGACACGTGGTGCAGGCGATTTCCTTGTGAGGAGTGGACCTGTATTCCTTGACGACGATGAGTGGAATCGTCTTCCCGGTCACTTTCTGTGCCTGGGTGCCTGAGTCCCCATGGCAGTGGAAGCAAAGCCCGTTGATTTGATCTCTGCCCTTTGGGTCGTCCGGGGAAACCGGACGGTGACATCTCATGCAGGCTTTGTCTTCGGGAGAGGGCGCCGGAAGTGATGAGCGTAGCTCGTGGCAGGCGTCGCACTGCTTATCCCGGGGTCTTCCGGGTTCAAAATTGCCGATGCGATTATCCCTGAGTCTCGGTTGAGAATGGGGCTTGTGGCAACGAATACAGATATACTTATTAGGATTTCTGACCTTTTTGCTTCCATGGAGTCCCGATTCAAGGTTATCCGTGACGTCATCGTGGCAGGAGAGACATTGCTCTTGGTTAAAGAAATCGCTCCTCTTCTTGTTGACAACGTCAGGGTTGGGATGAAAATCCCTTTCAGCCATATCTCCGTGACAATCCACGCATGGGGTCTGCCCGTGGGCCGAAATATGAAATTTTCGGGCATCAATCAACCATGAGGCCTCGGCCTTGATACCCCCGAGTGTTAAAAGACCCACAACTAGTGTAATTATAGGTATTTTTTTCACCGATAAGACCAATTAAACCTTATGGCGCCTTCGTCAATTTCAGCAGAAGTCCATGATCATCGAACACAATAACTATTTTTCACCCATATATGTTGGTCGAAAATGATCGGATCAATGAGGGCCCCAGGTGTGATTGCTTGAAATTGAATCAGAATATTAAAGGTCTGCAGTCTACTTGACTCTCCCCACCACATAGGGACCGTCAGGTACGGCCACAACATTTGTATGTATTCTTAGTAATTCTGTAATGGTATCTTGTAAATCTTCGATCTTGGTTACGCCGATCCTTTCCATGTCTTTACGGGAAAGGCCTGGTGAATAAACAAAGACTTGTCCGGCATGGTCCATCACCTGATAGATGTTTTGAGCGCACCATTGGTCAATGACGAAATCCTTGGGGTCGCAATACTTTTCAAAGAATTCCTGAGGGCTGCAGACGGACTGGAGTATCCCACAGAATTCGGGACTTCCCATGCCTTCCCGACACTCGCAGGCCACGATGATGGTTCCCCCCTTTTTTATGATATCCTTTGAGCAGGTCAGAGCCTTGCTGCTCTGATAAGCGGTTGCATCCAGGGGATAGCCGCCCCCGGAAGAAATCACCATATCAACACGCTCATCAACCCGGACAAGAGTGTGTTCACCAACCATCTTGCATCCGGCCAGATGTGCATGATTGAAATCTCCGGCAAATATCCCGGCGATTTTCCGCTCCTGGTTAATGACCACATTGAGAATAAAATCCACGCCGACCCTCTCTGCAACCTGAACGCCATACTCGTGAAACGGATTTCCCTCAAGCGAACAATTGGTCACGTTGGGGTGGTCAATCATCTCAAACGAATGCATGAATTTCATGGTCTCAAAGCTGGAGAGCCCCGGCAGAATTGATTTCCTTCCGCCTGAGTAGCCGGCGTAATAATGGGGTTCGATGAGGCCCGTCAGGATTTTGAGATCCGAATCAAGATAGTATTTGTTGATCTCGATCGGCGCGCCGTCAATTTCATCTATCTTTCTGTAGCTTTCAGGGTCCCGGCAATAGTGGTTGATTATCCTGTACTTGTCTTTGATCTCCCGACCTACCACGTACTCCAATTCTTCCCCCAGGTTGGGCCGGTGCATGCCCGTGGCCACAAGGATGGTGATCTGGTCCCTTTTGATTCCACAATCCTCAAGGGTGTCAAGAAGTGGGGGGAGGATAATTCGGTTTGGGACAGGGCGGGTAAAATCAGAAATTACAACACAGGCGTTCTTTTTTCCTTGCGCCAGTTCTCTCAAAGGGGGGCTTTTAATAGGGCTTGCCAATGCATCGCAAATTGCCCCCACGGGGTCAGGGTATGCATTGAGCGGCTCCATCTCCAGCGTTTTTACTGATTCCGAAAGCCACAATTCTGCGGTCCCTTCCCCAAATAAAAGTGCGACCTGTTTTTTTGTCATGGTGCTCTCCTCACGTTCCCGGAAATCTTGTGACGGGAAGATATCTCAAATTGTGACAAAGAGCAACCGATAAAAGGGGCTGGGTGATGCTTTAGGCACCTTTTCTTTTCTTTACAACTCACCCAAATGATTTTATAAGTTTATGCGGGTGCAGCCGGCTATTGACCGTCAGGATGAGTGAGTTTATGAATAGAGGATAAGCTGTTATGAAATCGACGTCTTACAATTTGATTATGTCCGCCCTGTATGGGGGAAGAAAGGGCGAGCGTCCCCCTGTGGGAAATCCTACCTCCATTGTCTGTAACGAACTGATGGATATCTGCGGAGTATCCTTCCCTGAGGCCCATCTGGATCCACAAGCTATGGCAGAGCTGGCGCTGGCAGGCCGCGAGGTCGTAGGGTTTGATACGGTCATGCCTGAATACAGCGTGGATCAGGAGGCAGCCGCCCTTGGCTGTAAAGTGGATTGGGGTGATAGAAATACCATGCCGGATGTCAAAATGTTTCCCCATGAAGATTTTTCCGACATAAACATTCCGGAAGATTTTCTAGAACAACCTTCCATGCGTGTCGTTCTTGATGCCCTTTCCATCCTCAGACGTCATGTTGGCGGAGAAGTGGCCATTATTGGAAAGGTCATGGGGCCGTGGACACTTTCATATCATATGGCGGGAACACAGAACTTCCTGCTCCAGATAGGGCTGGATGAGAAGGAAAGAGTGGTAAAAATGCTGCGTCAGCTGATACCCGCAACGATCGCCTCCGCAAAGGCTCAATTCAAGGCAGGAGCTGATGTTGTGGTGCTTGCTGATCATGCCACCGGAAATTTGGTGGGGGCCTATCACTACAAGGAATATCTGTTGCCGATCCACAAGGAGTTGACCGCTGCAATTGAAGGGCCCCTTATCCTTCATGTCTGCGGAAACTGTATGGATCGTCTGGAACTGTTCGCAGATGCAGGATTTGACGGATACCATTTTGAATGGCAGGTAGATGCAAGGGTTGCGGTAGAAAAGATTGGCCATCGCGTATGTATGGTAGGAAATATCAACAACCCGCAGACCCTCTACCAGGGAACTCCTGAAGATGTTTACAAACAGGCGCGGTATGCTATCGAGGCCGGGGTGGACATCATTGGCCCGGAGTGTGCCATACCCCTGTCCACGTCCTTGGAAAACCTCAAGGCGATCGTTTCGGCGGCGCACGAAGGATATTAGAAAGGAGTATCTCACAGATGTTTTTCGGAAAGTTGCTGAAATCCGGTTTGAAGGTTTGAAAAAGATATTTGATTTGAAGATGGAATGCGAAAATGTGAAATTATTTTTGCGCAAACCCTAAGGAGGATATGAATAATGAGCGAACAGATTGAAGCGATCAAAGACGGTGTCATCAATGGGAAACACAAAGAAATAGAAGACATGACCAAAAAGGCTATTTCAGATGGTGTTGATCTGAACAAAATTATAAATGAAGCTCTTATTGCCGGGATGGACGTGATTGGCGAAAAATTTTCAAAAAACGAAATATTTGTCCCTGAGATGCTCGTTTCGGCCAGGACAGTAAAAATGGCCTTGGAGATTATCAAACCCCTCCTAAAGGATGAGGAGATAGTGGACAGAGGCACAATTCTGATGGGGACCGTCAAAGGGGATATGCACGACATCGGGAAGAACCTGGTTATTATGATATTGGAGGGTGCCGGGTTTAACGTGATTGATCTCGGTGTGGATATGAGCGTTGAAATGTTTACGCAAAAAGTGGAAGAAATAAAACCCGATATTCTGGGTCTCTCCGCATTGCTGACTACCACGATGACTGAGATGAAAAATGTTATCGAGACGCTTGAGGAAAAAGGACTCCGGAGTGGCGTCAAGGTCATGGTAGGCGGGGCTCCCATCGACGAAAAATTCGCAAAAGAGATCGGGTCGGATGGCTATGGAAAGGATGCCTCAGAGGCTGTTCGGCTGGCAAGAGGCTGTGTGGAGAAAAAATAGGGAAAGATAAAAACATAAGGTAACGGTTCACAGGTTCACGGTTCAACGTTCAGGGTTAAGGACAAAGAAGGCATTAAAAAAAAGACCTGAAGTCCTCGTTAAAAGTGTTT
>JAUVRS010000066.1 GCA_030597505.1 Desulfobacteraceae bacterium | reverse complement strand
TCAAGACTGAACTGGGATACATTGCCGTCCCCCCGGGCACATAGCAGCCCACGATGTCCATTGGCCGTGTAACCCGGCCTGCCAGGACTCCCTCTTTTATTTCCACGGACCACATCTCCCGCTCCAGCTGTGCCTCGTGAAACCGGGTAATATTTTTGGCCGCTTCCTTTAAACAATCGACCACCTTTGGGTCCAGCCGGTCGTAGGCTTCCCGCATCTCTTCAGGAGTGACCTCCAGATCGGGGGGGGCAATATCTTCCTTGTGTTTACGGTAATGATCCAGAGTGACAACATCCCCCCGTTTCCGGACATCCTCCACAAGCTTTCGAACGTCTTCATAGATGGAGGATATGTCCTCCATGGATCTTTCCATCACAGCCCTGAATCTCTCAGGGCTCAAATCGTCAATTTTTTCGGATCGGATCTTCATTTCGAGTTGTTTCTCCTCTCTACTGCTTTATCATTCACTTAATGCCTGCCTGGCTTGTTTGGCTGAAGAATAATTTCTGACCGCATCCGTGGTGCTCCGGAAAGCCAGGTCGCTCCAAGGAATCTCCTTTTCAGAAAACCATTCTGCCGCCTGAGTTTCATCCTTTGGCGTCAGCTCTCCTTCAAGATACCTGGCCTTATAAACAATGACCACAGCCAGTTTTCCGGGATAAGAATAAACCCCAGCCAAGTCTTCGATCCGGACCCTGACATTGCATTCCTCAAAGGTCCCTCTTACAGCCGCGGTCTCAACCGCTTCTTTGCGGTCAACATACCCCCCCGGCATGACCCATTTTCCTTTTTGTGGATTTATCCCCCTTTTGAGGAGAAGGATTTTGCCATCCTTCTCCAAAATGGTGCAGGCAACAACCTTGGGATCCAAATAGAAAATGAAATCACAACCACCGCAGATGAGGCGGGAGGGTTCGTCAGGTTTTGGTATTGAAATATCAAGCTCCCCGCCGCAAACAGGGCAGAACCTAAATTCCACGTCATGTTGATTAACTCCCAAAACCAACGACCCCCTGCCCTTTTTAAGCGGTTCGCTACACACCCCCCAGACCCATTTTAATTCGATTGTTTTTTGGGGCGCATCATCCGACGTTTTCGGTGGTAGTCTCCGGTCAGCCAGACGTAGTCCGCGACCTCTTTATTGATGATCATCCGTTCGCTCAAGGGGGAGAGGACAATAGTGGCCATGGTAAGAGGGACGCGTTTTATGGTCCGGTCCGGAATCCCGAACTTATGGCTGATGTGCCCGTTTCCCGTAAAGACAATCATCTTTTCATTTTTCTTTTCCCTGTTTTTATTTTCCTGGTTTTCTTTCAGATATTCCGCGATATTTTCGGCCATGGTGTCTTCCCAGACACACTGGGCCTGATAAAAATAATCAAAACCCTTTAAATCGCTCATTGGGTGTCCCTCGTAAACCTCACGGAGATATGCCCGATGTTGTTTGTTGTCCAGATCAATGACATCAGCCACTTGTTGACGTTCCTCGGGTTTGAGACTTTTGAGGCCTCCTTTTGCCACATTCTTGACAATTTTCCTTGGCACGTTGATGGCAAGGACTCTCCCTCCATGTTCTTTCGTCATCACAATCAGGGGGCGGTAAAAAAGATAATCCAGACCCCATTGTTTTCGCCAGTCCACATCTCTCAGAAATACTTCTTCCGTCATGCCCCCGTCAATGTAGTCGTCAATGATCGCTTGCTGGGGTTCCTGAAAAAACTCCATGGCAACGGTGACCGGTCCGTATCGGGCGATCAGGGCCTGGAGGATCTGGACCTGGATGAGATGATGTTCGGCGTTGTCATGGACTTCACCGATAAAGATGATGTCAATGGGCTTTAGCTGGTCAATCAAGGTTTCAAAAGATATGGATTTTTCGGTTTTGAGGCTGACGATCCGGCCAACACCAAAATGTGCGTTCACCCCCTCAATGGATGCAAGTGGTACCGGCACGGGTCGTTTGGTGGCACAGCCCCCCAGGAGAAATAATGTCCCAAAGAATAGAAACACCACGATGTATCCAACTACCCTAATTTTCATTAAAAGACCCCCTAAACCTATGCAAAAGCAGCTTTACATTTTCGCTTCCCAACTTCAGGTCAAATCGGGCGATAATTCTGTGAATTTATTCTTGCGCAGGCCTTTAATCTCTGAAAGATCTTGATGTTGACTGGGTTTATAAATATCATTTACCCTGTTCGGATGCAACTCATAACTTACCCGGGTAGGCGCTGTTTGATGGGAACCACCGCGCATCGGGGCCTATCCAGGCTCGCAGAAACGGCAACCCGGGCAAAGATTTTCCGGTAAAACATGGATAAAAACACCAATGCCCAATACGGTTTGGATCCCGAGCGGTTACGAAATATACTTCCGGGCGAACCCGGGGTCTATATGTTCAAGGAAGCCTCGGGGCGAGTCATATATGTGGGCAAGGCAAAATCCCTCAAAAAAAGGGTCCTCTCCTATTTCAAACGCCACGCCGATCTCCACCGAAAAACTTTTCTGATGATGAAAAAAGCAACGGGTCTTGATTTTATTATCACTGCCACAGAGCAGGAAGCGTTTATTCTGGAAAGCAGTCTCGTAAAGAAATTTATGCCCCGGTATAATATAGTCCTGCGGGATGATAAACAATACCCCTGTCTGCGGCTTGGTCTCAAGGAACCCTATCCCCGTCTGAGGATTGCCAGAAAAATCAAAAAGGACGGGGCCGTCTATTTTGGTCCGTTTTCATCTGCAAATTCCGTGCGGAGCACCCTCAAGGTGATTGACCGGGTCTTTCAACTCCGGAAGTGTAAAGGAAAAGGGCTTCTGAAACGCCCAAGGCCCTGTCTCAACTATCAGATGGAACGGTGCCTGGGTCCTTGCGCCGGCGATATCCCGGAATCGGAGTATGGGAAGGTCCTCCGTCAGGTAAGGCTTTTTCTGGAGGGGCGCAACTGGGAACTGACCGGTCAATTAAAAAACGACATGGCGGCGGCGGCGGAGAAGCTGGATTTTGAGAAGGCCGCTGGGATAAGGGATCAGATCAGTGCCATTGAAAAGACAGTGGAACGTCAACATGTGGTCTCGCAGCGGCTGGAAGACCAGGATATTATCGGTCTTGCAAAGAGCAGTGGGCTTTACCAGATGGTCATCCTTTTTGTTCGCAAGGGGTATCTGACGGGGAGTCGTGATTACGCGCTAAGGGCCCAGAACGCCTCTGCCTCTGATATAATTGAGGCCTTTTTAAAGCAATATTACCCCAAGGAGGCCTTTATACCCAAACAGGTATTGATTTCAGATCAAATTGAAGACCTCCAGGCTATTACGGAATGGCTCAGCAACCTGGCCGGAAGAAGGGTTGTTATTCATAAACCCTTGAGAGGGGAAAACCTTCGCCTGGTGAAGATGGCGGTGACAAACGCCGAGAGTCTTCTGACCGGACAATCAGAATTTGAAAAAGAAGATCTCATGGATCTTGTCCAGACGGTCCTGGGTCTTCCGATCCCTCCCAGATATATAGAGGGGCTCGACATCTCCAATCTCCAGGGGGACAAAGCCGTTGGATCTATTGTCTCTTTTGTGGACGGACACCCCCACAAGGCAGGGTACCGGAATTACAGGCTTAAAAGAGTGGCTGGCATCGCTGACTATGGCATGATGGCGGAATTGGTGGAAAGAAGTACAGGCAAAGGGGATCCGCCCGACATCTTGTTGGTAGACGGCGGCAAAGGGCATCTGTCGGTTGTAAAAAAGGTGATCGACCGGTTCTCTCAGCCCCGACGGGCCCGGGATGGAGGAGACCCATCCCGGGACGTCCCAATGGTGATATCCATTGCAAAACCGGATGAAGAAAGACAGGAAAAATATGACAAAATATATATCCCAGGCCGAAAGAACCCATTGGGGTTGAGAGGCGATCATGCGGTCCTGCTCCTCATGATGCGGATCCGGGACGAGGTACACCGTCGGGCCATATCCTACCACCGGGGGCTGAGACGCAAGGCACTAAAGGAGTCTGATCTGGATCTTATACCCAACATCGGTTCCAAAAGAAAAAAGCTCCTGCTTACCCATTTTAAGAGTATCACCGCCATTTCAAGGGCAACCCCGGATGATCTGGCAAAGGTGCCGGGGATCAGCCGCTCCTTGTCACAAGATATTTTTTCTTATTTCAGATAAGAATACAGGCTGAAATGGATCAACCCTGATGTCGGCAAAAAACAACCGGAAAAGAAATTCCGGGCATTGTCAATTTGGCATTCACTTTGACATGCCCGCAGGGGCCTCACAGGGCCACGTCATTTAAACGGGTAATTGCTTGAAATTAATGAAGTTACCAGCTTATGCAAATCATGAAAATTCCAAACCCGAAAATACCAATCTCAATGACCGAAATTCAAAATTCAAAACAGCTAAGAATGACGGAGAGACATCCAATAAGTGATTGAAATAGTTTGGTCATTGGAATTTGTAATTTTGATATTGTTTGTAATTTGAGTATTGTAATTTTGTATTTTAGTGCCATAACCGGGAAAGCAAATCGCTTTTACCTGTAATCAGTTAGCGTTGACTTTGACGTTTCCCTGAGGGGCCTCATACCCGGGTTGACAGCTTGATGCCGGGTGTGGTAGCAACTGACACCCAATTCGATCCACAGGCAGGTTTTCCGATTTCCATCGTTTGAGAGTAACAGATGGCCTTTAATAAAATTACCATATTTCTGGTGCCCGATGGCACAGACAGGGTCAAACGGTTTAGGATCCCCAGGTTCCTTCTTGCTTTTCTTATCCTTTCCTTTGTCCTTCTCGGGGTCTCTCTTCCCTGGATCATCCGTGATTATAGGACCATCAAGACCCGCATGCCCAGGCTGGCAATATTGGAAACAGAAAACCAGCAATACAAAGATCAACTGGTTTATTTGGCAAAACGGATTGAGCTAGCCACAAAACAAATGGAGAAACTCAGGGCATTTGACAGAAAATTGAGGGGAATGCTGAATCTTGAGATAGAGGAGGAGATGGAGAATATGGGCGGGATTGGAGTCCCCCCTTCCGTCTTGACAGGCCCTAAAGCGATCGAAGAGGATCAAAAAGGATCTATCCTGGTGATGCACAGATCCCTGGATCATCTTGGCAACGAAATGGCCTCGGGTGATCTTGACAGAAACGAAATTTACAGGTTCCTTGAAAATCAGAAAATTGTGCTCTCGTCCACACCGTCCATACTGCCCACAAAGGGATGGTTGAGTTCGCGGTTTGGATACCGGACCTCCCCTTTCACGGACAAAAAGGAATTTCACAGGGGCATTGACATCGGCAGCAGGATTGGCTCCCCGATCGTTGCGCCGGCAGACGGCATCGTATCATACAGGGGCCGGCAGAACGGACACGGAAACCTGTTGGTGCTCAAACATGGTTATGGTTTGGTAACAAAATATGCGCACCTCAAAAAGGCCCTGGCAAAAAAGGGGCAGTCTGTCAAGCGCGGCGAAACAATCGCTCTGGTCGGCAACACGGGTCGATCCACCGGAGCCCACCTGCATTACGAGGTTCATCTCAACAAGGTCCCTGTAGACCCGCTCGGTTATGTCCTTGATTAGTTCCCTGCCAACCCGGAGAACCCTGTTCCACTCTACAGCACTCTCGCATATAAATTCTTGATTTTTGAGCCATAAAAGTTTCTAATTGATAGGTGACGCAGGTGACCAGGAGGCCTGGCCCAAAGGACCCGCTTTGATTTGTAAGAGATTAGGTTTCAGGTGTTGGGTCTCGGATCTCGGGCAGGGCCAATAATTTCTGATCCGGCCCAAAGGGACAGGTTAGCAATATTGTAATCAACAACACACACGGATTAATGAGAAAAAATCATGTTTGGAAAGCTTGTAAAAGGCATTTTCGGAAGCAAGAATGAGAGAGAGCTAAAACTTTTGATGCCGATCGTTGACGAGATCAACGGGCTTGAGCCGGAGTTCCAGGCCCTTTCTGATGATCAACTTCTTTCAAAGACCAGCGAGTTCAAAGAAAGAATATCAAAAGGGGAATCCCTGGACGATATCCTCCCCGAGGCGTTTGCCGCCGTAAGGGAGGCCTCGGTACGGATATTGGGCATGCGGCACTTTGACGTTCAGTTGATAGGGGGGATAGTCCTCCACAGGGGAAAGATCGCGGAGATGAAGACCGGTGAAGGCAAGACCCTGGCCGCGACACTGCCCCTGTATCTAAATGCCCTGACCGGCCGGGGCGCACACCTGGTGACCGTCAATGATTACCTTGCGCGACGAGACGCTGAGTGGATGGGCGGGATCTACAATGCCCTTGGCCTCTCGGTGGGCGTTATCGTCCACGGGATAGATGACGCCGAGCGAAAGGACGCCTACGGGTGTGATATTTCATATGGAACCAACAATGAATTCGGGTTCGACTATCTCCGAGACAACATGAAGTTCGAGCTCAGCGATTTCGTCCAGAAGGGATTTCACTTTGCCATCGTGGATGAGGTGGACAGTATCCTCATAGACGAGGCAAGGACCCCTTTGATTATCAGTGGACCGGTCGAGCACAGTGAGAACAAGATCTTCGAAGAGGTAAAGCCGCTGGTTATCAATCTTCAGAAAAATCAGGGCACAGTGGTCCGATCCCTCTTAAAAGATGCTGACAAGGGGCTTGAAGGCGGGGAACCGGACGATAAAACAATCGAAACCTTGCTTCAGATAAAGAGGGGTGACCCCAAAAACCCTGTTTTCCTGAACATGGTTGCCAAGAACCAGGCCCTGAAAAAACAGATAGACAGAACGCAGAGCATGTTGAGTTCTCAAAAACTCTTACCAGAACTGGATCAGATCCTTTTCTGCACCATAGACGAACGGAGCAACGCCGTTGAACTAACAGAGAAGGGAATCGAACTTCTTACAAGCGACGGTGAGGCCGACTTTACCCTACCCGACGTAGACGAGGCGAGCTATCAAATCCGGGAAAATGAGGAATTGACAGACCGGGAGAAGGATAAGCAGCTCAAGGATCTTGAAGAACGTTTTGTGAGATCGTCGGAGCTTCTCCATGCAACCCAGCAGCTTATCAAGGCCTATTGGCTTTTTGAAAAGGATGTCCAGTACGTCATCAAGGATGGTCAAATCGTAATCGTTGATGAATTTACGGGACGAATGATGCCGGGACGGAGGTGGAGTGATGGGTTGCACCAGGCCGTGGAGGCCAAGGAAGGGGTCAGTGTGGCAGGGGAGAACCAGACATTGGCGACGGTCACCTTTCAGAATTTCTTCAGGATGTATGAAAAGCTTGCCGGCATGACCGGAACGGCAGACACTGAGGCGGCAGAGTTCAACAATATCTATAAACTGGATGTGATGGTTGTCCCCACCAATGAAAAGATGATCCGCCATAATTATCCGGACGCCATTTACAAGACGGAAAGAGAGAAATTCAAAGCAGCCGTCGAAGAAATCAAGGATTTGTATGAAAGGGGTCAGCCGGTTCTGGTAGGGACCATTACCATAGAAAAATCTGAAATGTTGAGCAAGATGCTGAAACGGGCCGGGGTTCCTCATTCCGTGCTAAACGCCAAACATCACCAGAAAGAGGCCGAAATCATCGCACAGGCAGGCCAACCAAAGACTGTAACGATCTCGACCAATATGGCGGGAAGAGGGACCGATATTGTTCTGGGCGAGGGTGTCACGGGTTTGGGAGGCCTTCACGTCCTGGGCACCGAGAGACACGAAAGCCGCCGCATTGACAACCAACTCAGGGGTCGATCCGGAAGACAGGGTGATCCCGGGTCTTCCCGTTTTTATCTCTCACTTGAAGACGATCTCCTGAGGATATTCGGATCTGACAAAATCTCGTCCATTATGGAACGTCTGGGGATGGAAGATGGAGAACCCATCGAACATGGCTTGATTTCCCGCGGCATTGAAAACGCCCAGAGAAAGGTGGAAGGCCATAACTTTGATATGAGAAAACATCTGATTGAATATGACGATGTGATGAATAAACAAAGGGAAATTATTTATTCCCTCAGGCGGGACATCCTGGATGGCGACGGGCTTGAAGACATTGTCGAGGGCATGATTGATGAGAAGATGGAGGGTCTGGTCGACAGGTGGGTCGACCCCAGAGAATATCCCGATACCTGGGACATCCAGGGTCTGATAAGCAGCCTCTCCAGGCTTTTCGGGTTCCGGGCCAGGATCACACCGGAAGATATGGGCGAAGAGGCCTTTGACGCTCTAAAGCCGGAGACGTTGAAAGAGATGCTCAAAAAGCAGGCTCATCTTGCTTATGAGGAAAAAGAAGAGCTTTTCGGGAAGGAAGACCTGGAGCAGCTTGAACGTTTTATTATGCTTCAGATCATAGACAACCAGTGGGTGATGCATCTCCAGAACATGGAGCAGATGAAAGAGGGTATTGGGCTCCGCGGATACGGTCAGCTCGACCCGCTCAAGGAATATCAGAAAGAAGGTTTTGGACTTTTTGAAGAGCTCATGGATAGTATCAGGGAAGAGACCCTGGGCACACTCTTCCGAATACAGGTGGCGAGACGGGAGCCGGAGGAAGGTTCCCGGAAGAAAAAAAAGACGCTCCAAATGAGTCACGGGGGAGATGCCCCGGAGTCTACCACGGTCAAGAGAAAGGGGCAGAAGGTTGGTCGAAATGCCCCTTGCCCGTGTGGGAGCGGAAGAAAGTATAAAAAATGCTGTGGGGCAAATAAATGAGGTTTTTGGCTTAAAAGATGGGGATGAAAAATTACGTTATTCAGGGATTTAAGGCCTCGGCCATATCCGCGGGCCTAAAAAAGGATGGCGCCCTGGATTTGGCATTGATTGCGTCCGAGGTGGAAAGCACGGCGGCAGGGGTGTTTACAACCAGCAAGGTCAGGGCCGCGCCGGTCATCTTGAGTTATGATCATATCAAGGGTGGAAAGGCACGGGGTGTCATTGCCAACGCCGGGAACGCAAACGCCTGCACTGGAGATATCGGGCTAAGGGACGCCCGTCGGACAGCCGATCTTGTGGCCGGGGAATTGGGGGTCCCTTCAGAAGAAGTTCTGGTGGCCTCAACCGGCGTTATCGGCCAACCCCTCAATATGGAGATGATTGAAGCAGCTATCCCCGAGCTGGTAGGCGATCTGTCACCGGATGGCATACCCCTCGCGGCACAGGCCATCATGACCACCGACTCCTTTCCCAAAATCGCATGTTTTGATGGAAACGTGACGGGCAGGCCTTACAGAATATTGGGGATCGCCAAAGGGGCCGGTATGATTATGCCCCAGATGGCCACCATGCTCTGTTTTGTCATGACCGATATCCTGATTGCCGCAGATGATTTGAAGGAGGCCCTTGTTCGCGCGGCTGAAAAAACATTCAACCGCATCACTGTGGATGGCGATACAAGCACCAATGACATGGTCCTGGTCCTGGCAAATGGCCTCGCAGGAAACAGGACTTTGCCTCAAAAGGAACTGGGGGATTTCAGAGACGGTCTTGAAAGGGTGATGGGAGAACTGGCCCGAATGATCGTAAAGGATGGAGAAGGTGCCACCAAGGTGGTCCTTGTGAGAATAAAGGGTGCTTCAAACGAAACCGATGCGGTGAGGGCCGCGAGGACAGTGGCCAACTCGAGCCTGGTCAAAACCGCCTTTTTTGGTCAAGACCCCAACTGGGGGAGAATCATGGCGGCCCTCGGAAGGGCGGACATCCAAATGAATGAGGACAATGTGGACATATGGATCGACGGGATCCAGATCGTTGAAAAAGGTTTGGGGAAGGGGGCAGATGCCGAAAAATCCGCAGCCAAACAAATGGCCCTCAAAGAGTTTATCCTTGAGATCGATCTCCACCAGGGGGTTTTTCAGGAAGAGATCATTACCTGTGATCTGACTCATGATTACATAACCATCAACGCGGATTACCGAACTTGAGCGACCTGTGACAGGGAGAATAGGATGTATGCAGTTATAATGTGCGGTGGTTCCGGCACCCGATTCTGGCCGGTCAGCCGGCAACGAACACCCAAACAGTTTCTCAACATAACCGGTGGGGCCCCCATGGTGGTGGAGACCTGTGACAGGCTCAAACCCACAATTGATGACAAAGACATGATTCTTGTCCTGGGGAATAATCATCTGGAACACGCGAAGGAGCTGTTTCCGGGCCGGGGAGTTCACATTTTGGCTGAGCCTGTTGGAAGAAACACTGCTCCCTGTATCGGGCTCGGTGCCATCTATGCCCAGCATTTGGGATGCAAGGAGGCAGTGGCCTTTCTGCCTGCCGATCACTTTATCAGCGCCCCTTCTTCTTTTATGGAGGCCCTGGTGGCGGCCGGGAAACTGGCGATGTCTGGGGGAATCGTTACCCTGGGGCTCGTGCCAACCAGACCCGAAACAGGATGTGGATATATCCGCAGGGATTCCGAAATGATATGAGGTGTCTGCCCGGG